>CALRUV010000009.1:0-30595 GCA_943371455.1 Chitinophaga pinensis
GAAATAAGCTTGAAGTAACCTGGGACTGGTACCAAAGAACATCTTATGATCAGGCAGGACCTGCTGAAGTATTGCCGGTAACCTTGGGTACATCTCCTCCACAAACGAATAACTCAGTAAGCGAAACCCGTGGATGGGAGTTTACGGCAAACTGGAAAGACAAAGCCTTCCAGATAGGTAAAAAACAGGTAGACTATTCTGTAAGTTTTAATATTTCGGATTATATAGGATATGTAGTTAGCTACAAAGACAATATATCTGGTGCAAGAGCAGGAACATGGACACCCGGTGAAGTTTTTGGTGAACTATATGTTTATGAATCCAATGGTATTGCACAGAATGCAGAGGATATAGCTAGAAATGTAGTGCAATCAGCTGGATTTAATGTGCCAGGTGACCTGATGCTAAGAGATCGTAATGGTGATGGAAGGATAACAACAGGCGATGGCGGTTTCTGGTATGCACAGGGTGATATTAAAAAAGTAGGGTATACTTATCCTCGCTATCGTTATGGTTTTAACCTTCAGGCAAACTGGAATGGTTTTGATCTTTCAGTTCAGTTGACCGGAGTTCCTTATTGGAAGATGTATTCAGGTAATTTCTATGTTATGCCTGTTGCAGGTGATCAATTTAATTCCAAGTGGTTTGTTGCACAAAGGGATTTGGGAACCTGGTCTTATGAAAATCCAAATGCATTTTATCCTAGGTATTCTAACAGAACATATGCAGCGAATGATCAGTATCTGTTAAATCTTGCTCATCTTAGAATTAAGAACCTTCGGGTTGGCTATCAACTTCCTCCAAAAATAACATCAAGGTTTAAGACCGATAGGGTGTACATGTATGTGAGTATTGAAAACCTCGGATATATTTATAATAAATCCTTTGTAAAATACGAACCTGAAATTCTTGCGAATTATGGCGGAGCAGGATATCCTCCACAGAGGCAGTATTCATTTGGTATAAACATTCGTCTTTAACACTTTAATTTAAAAGAATGAAATCAATAATAAAATATTCAGGAATTTTACTGTTAATGCTGACTATTTCCTTTAGTGGTTGCAAGAAAGATTTTCTGGAAAGGGCTCCTCTAGATAATATGAGTGATGCTACTTTTTTTTCAGCGCCTAACGATTTAAAAGTATACGTTAACGGCTTTTATCCGCTGTTCCCTAGGTATCATTTTCAAGCTTCGTTCGATGGCGCAACAAATATGGTTATTGATGCCAATTCAGATATTTCGATTACTTCTACTGGTCCAAGCTCCGCGCTTCTTCAGAGAGGATCCAACGGCCAGGCACCATTAACAAACGGTACATGGACAACTAATTTTAACTGGATTCGAAGAGCTAATTACTTTTTGACTAACTATCAAAGAGTTAATCCCAAAAGCACAGAAACCAAGCAATATTCAGGAGAGGGATATTTTTTCAGGGCTTGGGTATATTATAATATGTTGGTACAGTTTGGTGATGTTCCAATCATTACTGAAGTATTAAATACAGAGAGTCAGGAACTTTACAAGCCTCGCGACTCACGTTACGATGTTGCCAAGTTTATTATTAAAGATCTTGATTCAGCAATAAGTAATCTGGGCTGGAAAAATTCTCAATACGCCGGTGGTGGAAGGGTTAACAAAGAGGCGGCGCTTGTAATGAAAGCACGCGTAGCTTTATTTGAAGGATCCTGGGAGCGTTTTCATGGAAAGAAAAATACGCCATTTAAAGTAACAGGTAAAACAGGAGAAGAGTTTCTTAATTTAGTTGAACCTGCTGTTCTGCAACTGATAGCACGCCAGGGAACAACTTTATTTACTACAGGAGGTCCTTATAATGAGGCATATAATCAGCTGTTCTCACAAAAAGATTGTTCTCCAACTGCAGGGGTTTTCTTATATCGTGTGTATGATGCAACACAGATTGTGGGTCATAATTTCTTTGACAACGTAGTGGATGCGCTCTATACTGCACCCAGAAATATGATGGAAGCATATCTTGACAAACAAGGAAGACCACAGTCAATTTCTGTACTGCCATTAGACCAGAAAAGTCTGGTTAATCTGGCTGGTAACCTAGATCCACGCTTCAGGCAGACAATCTGGACACCTGACCGTGGTCCTCAGAATAAACTTATTGGTTTAGAGAAGCAGGCATTGCCTTCCCGATACCCACTGATCAATAATGCATTCTCTAGTAATTTTGCTATAGCTGGGCTAAGACTTTGGAAAGGGGCAATACTCGATGCAAATGAATGGAGAAACGGATCTACCGATGACGTGCTTATCCGGTACGAAGAAGGCTTGTTAGCGCTTGCAGAGGCGAAAGCAATGTTGGGAACGCTAACACAAGGTGATTTGGATAAGACAGTTAATCCCATTCGAAGCCGTGTAGGAATGGTAAGTATGCAAATGTCTGCAGTAAACGGCTGGACAGTTACCTATGCACGAAACAAAAGTTTTGATCCAACAGAATCAAAACTCGTTAATGAAATTCGTCGTGAAAGATTGGTTGAACTTTGTTATGAAGGACATCGTGTAAATGACCTGAAACGATGGGCAGTATATGATGATGTGATTAACGGTTTTAAACCACAGGGTGCACATTTCAAAGAATTTTTTGATTACTTCAACAATACAACATTACTTATGGCTGATGGTTTCACCGCAAGTGATGCAGCTAAATGCAGATTGACACAAGGGGTGAATTTTAATATTGATGCAGATGGATATATTAATCCGTTTTTCAAAGTTCCTGAATTTAATAGTGCAGGAGCGGGTTATTATGTTGAACCAGGCAGAAGCTATCTTTCACCCGTTCCGAGGGCTGAAATTGATTTGTACCTGCAAAAAGCTAATATTACACTAACCCAAAATCCAGGATGGTTTTAATGACTAATTAATAATAGAAATTATGAAAAAAGCATACATTAATATTTTTGTTGTCGTTCTATGGACTAGCCTACTGTTCTCATGTACCCCCAGGGTAGAAATGAATTTGGCCCAATGGGGTGATAAAGCAATAATCGACAATGTGCAGATATTTAATATCCAGTTGCAGGATCAGCAATTACAGGAGTACTATACCAGCGGGGTGCTTACACCAGCAAGCAGACGAGTTTATGTTTCAGTTGGAAATGCTGTAATAGATTTGGTTAATTATAAAGCCACGGTTAAAGTACCTGCCACTGTGGACCTTAAAAAAGTGGGAATAGAGTTTTTTCATAAGGCAGTAAAAATTGAACCTGTTAATGACGCACCTATAGCTGGAATAATTAAGGATTTTTCTGCCAAGCAATTTGTATATAAACTATATTCTGCTGATGGTACAATTCATGACTGGATGATTATTATTACTAATTAAAATTACATTGCTTTTATGCAGTATCTGCATTAATTAATCTTGTTGTTAGAATCTTAGTACAGGTTAATAATACATAGTGTGAAATGAGTTTTTAAAAACTGCCCTGCTGATGCAGTGCAACTGTTTAATCTTGAACAGTCATTTAAAACACTGAGCTGTGCTGATGAACTATCTACTTATTTATGCTTAGACTGTTGTATGTAAAACAGTAGCTATACTTTTCCTAAAATAAATGAAGGATAGCTTCTGAAAGTATTTGGTAATTAGATTAACTTGTACATGCAGTTATACTAAATTGATACAGATTTCTGTCTACGAAAGATAATAATTTTTCAAAACCAAATATTTTTCTTGCACAACCGATTTGGGGCCTGATTGGTGAAGGATGACGCAAAAATTGCATTCTCTTTTTGGCTCTACTCGGAGTTTCAAGTATCAAAGAATATTATGAGAAAAACAACAGCGATTTTAAGTACTTTTTTTCTCTGCCTAATGGTTAATTCCACCATTGCTCAATACAAGATTCCATTACCAACTGAACCGCAAATTAAATGGCAGAATGCTGAATTAGTAGCCTTGGTTTGTTGGGACCTACATGCTTTTGACGGCAAATTTTATGTTCAATCTAAAGCAAGGATAACGCCGGTTGAAGATTACAATATTTTTAATCCCCAAAACTATGATCCGGATCAATGGGTCAAATCTTTAAAAGATGCCGGATTCAAAATGGCTATTCTTACGGTTAGTCATGAAACAGGTTTTTTCTTTCACCAAAGCGAAGCCACCCCCTATAGTATGAAGGCCTTGAAATGGCAAGCGGGAAGAGGTGACGTACTAAGAGATTTTAAAGCAGCATGTGAGAAGTATGGGATATTGCCAGGTGTTTATATTGGTACCCGGTGGAATGCTTTCTATGGCGTATATGATTTCAAAGTTAATGGAGAAGGACCATTCGCTGAAAACCGTCAAAAGCAATACAATCGGATGATTGAGGGTATTGTTAAAGAGGTATTTACAAATTACGGCGACTGGGCGATGGTATGGTTCGATGGTGGTGCACATGGACCTGAACAAGGTGGCCCTGATGTGCTTTCGATTTTTGAAAAATATCAGCCTAATTGCCTTTTTTACCATAACCTGCAACGCGCAGATATGCGCTGGGGAGGAAGCGAATCGGGAACAGTACCTTACCCATCTTGGGGAACTTTTCCTTATGTTTCCATAGGTGCAGGTGAATCGGCTAAAAAGGAAATATCAGAAAATAATTTTGCTTTACTCAAGACCGGGGTTCCAGATGGAAAATACTATATACCTGCCATGAGTGATGCCCCTCTTCGAGGTAATGGAGGCCACGATTGGTTTTGGGAACCCGATCGTGAGCATACAATCTTTCCGCTTAATAAATTAGTGGAAATGTATTACAATTCGGTAGGACATAATACCAGTCTCATTTTAGGTGTTACCCCTGGTCCTGATGGTCTAATGCCCAAGCCAGATGTAGAAAGACTTAAGGAATTCGGCGATGAAATAAAGCGAAGATTTTCAAAACCAATCGCGACTGCTTCAGGAACCGGCAATAAATTCACGCTTAAACTACCTGCAAAGCAAATAGTGAACCAGATTGTATTAATGGAAGATATTGCAAAAGGAGAACGGGTTAGAGAGTTTGTCTTGGAAGGAAAAACAAATAATGGATGGAAGTCTATTTTTAAGGGTTCCTGCATCGGGCATAAATTCATCTACAGATTTGATGATATCGAAGCTTCCGCAATTCGACTAACTGTTGTAGAATCAAATGGAGAGCCAAAACTATTGAATTTTTTAGCCTTTAATATTTCAAATAACTAATTCTTGAAATTCGAATTAAAGTTGCTTCTCAATTTTTTGTTCTAATAGATCAGATACATGCTTTTAAAAATTATTATAACAACCCTTTTCATTACTTTTTTTGAAAGTATAAATAGATGTTCTGCTCAATTGATATTGCCCACGGATGCTGATACCCTTCGGCTGGTCAGTTTATCCAACTTAAAAAGCGATGACAAAACCATGATTGCTTTAGTTTTTGGCCAGTCAAATGCAGCCAACAACGGTCAGAAAACATACACAACACATAATGCTGATGTATTTAATTATTATGGTGGCAAATTGTATACAGCTAAAGATCCCTTGCTAGGTAATACAGGAAAAGGAGGAAGTGTATGGACAAGATTAGGTGATAAATTGATTGACAGTGGCTTTTACAAGAAAGTTATTTTTATTCCCATTGCCGTTGGCGCAACAGCCATTGAACGCTGGGTGAATGGCAGAGATTGTTTTGAAAAGCTACAACAGACACTGAAAACACTGGATAGCCTGCACGTACGCCTTACCCATATTTTTTGGCACCAGGGAGAATCGGATAACCTCCAAAACACCTCAAAAGAAAAATATAAAGAACAGTTGGGATCTATTTTACAAAATCTTCGAAAATATCAATCGGCAGATTTTTATGTATCCATCGCATCCTATCATCCAGCTTCGATTACTAAATCATTTGGTGTGGATAGTTTAATAAGAAATGCACAGAAAGAATTTATTAATGAACAGAAAGGTGTACTAGCAGGGCCGGATACAGATACAATTATTCATGCCATTCATCGCCATGACAGCGTTCACTTTTCCGATTTTGGAATGGCTGCTTATGCTCAACTGTGGTTTAACGCAATGATTAATAAGAAAGAAAAAGCAGTTATATATTGATCTTATATTGATAAATCACAAGTGTCATGAAATATTTTATAGTTCTTTATATTGTGTTTCTTGGCCAATCAGATTCAATGTTTGCGCAGAACCGTGATATTGAATCCACACGAGAAAAATTTTCAAAAATTGAATTCTTGTACGATACAGTGTCTGGTATTGGACATGAGAAAGGCTGTACACGCCGAGATCCAAGTGATATAATAAAAGTCGGAGGCACTTGCTATGTATATTATACTAAAATATATGGACGTGCACCCGGATATTGGGGCACTATCTGGTATGCAATATCAAACGATGATGGCTATAACTGGAAAGAACAGGGTGAAATTTTGGGTTTAGGTAAAAAGGATATGTTTGACCACCAGGCAACTTTTACGCCCAATATCTTTTTTGCCAAGGGTAAGTATTATTTATATTATACAGGTGTGAAACCAACACCAGGCAATGCAAAAGGTGAATTTGAAAATAATTCCACCAATGATATAACTGCCATTGGTGTTGCTATGTCAGATTCACCTGAAGGTCCATTTAAAAGGGTTAGTGAGGAACCCATTCTAAAAGTAAGCGTTGAACCTGAAAAATTTGATAGTTACCGGGTGGATGATGCAGCGCTGTTATATAGAAATGGGTTATACTGGCTTTATCATAAAGGCAGAAGCAGGGTGAATGAAGCAGAAGGCCCTGCTCACACGCAAATGGGAGTTGCTTTTTCAACATCACCCGAAGGTCCGTTTACCAAATATGTCAATCCCATTTTACCTCAAAGCCATGAAGTGATGATTTGGCAAGAAGCTACTGGTATTGCTGCACTTGCATCTTTAAGCAGTACTTTGGAATATGCTGCCAATGGAATAGATTTTACCAGTAATAGATTAGCCGTTAAAGTAAAAAATTTTCCAAAAGCTCCTGGTGCATACAGAAGTGATTTAAATGCCCCAACAACCTCGGGGGATGGTCTTAAATGGGGTATTTCAATGGTGCATAACGGCAACGAATGTTTTCTGATAAGGTACAAATTAATTTCAAAATAATTTATATAATAGCAAAGTATGAATAGGTATTTAAATGTCAGATTATTTAGAAATGGGTTTAATAAGATGGTTTCTATATTGCTTGTAATTCTTATTACAATATGTAATAACATAGAGGCTCAGATACCCCTTCCGAGAGCTTCACAATTGGCCTGGCAGCAGGCTGAGTTGGGCGTTGTTTTTCATTACGATCTGCATGTATTCGATAACAAAAAATACAATCAGGCAGTTAACCGGATCACACCTATTGCAGATTATAATATTTTTAATCCGCAACAACTGAATACCGACCAATGGATTCAGTCTGCAAAAGCAGCAGGAGCTACTTTTGCCATCCTAACTATAACGCATGAAACAGGCTTTGCTCTATACCAAAGCGATGTGAATCCCTATTCTTTAAAAGCAGTAAAATGGAAAAATGGAAAGGGTGATATTCTTAGAGAATTTGTTAACTCCTGCGAAAAATATGGCGTTAAACCAGCTATTTATATAGGCATAAGATGGAACTCCTTTATGGGGGTTCATGATTTTTTGATACAGGGAGATACAGAGTTTTCAAAAAACAGACAGGCTTATTATAACCGCTATTGCGAAAAGATGACAACGGAATTGGTAACCCGCTATGGAAAATTCTTTTTCATTTGGTTTGATGGTGGTGCACATGGCCCAGAACAAGGAGGTCCGGATATTTTACCCATCATATCGAAATATCAGCCGGAGGCCATCTTTTACCATAACCTACAACGTGCTGATGTACGTTGGGGAGGCACTGAATCAGGAACTGTGCCTTATCCCTGCTGGGCTACTTTTGATCATCCTTCTTGGTTTCAATACAGTGGCGCTAAAGAGGGCTTCAATCCTATAAAATATGGAAGTGAGAACGGTCAGTATTATATGCCAGCAATGGCCGATGCTCCTTTACGCGGATATAAAGGACGACACGAATGGTTTTGGGAACCGGGTGATGAAGCAAATATTTTTCCGGTTCAAAAATTGGTAAACATGTATTACGGATCTGTGGGACATAATGCAACGTTGATCCTGGGTCTTACACCAGATGCCAATGGATTGCTGCCAACACAAGATGCTGATACCCTGAAATCATTTGGTGAAGTTGTTAAAAATCGATTCAATAAACCAGTAGCGCAAGCTAAAGGCGATACCAAAGAAATAGAATTGAAAATTCCTGCAGATAAAGGGTTTAATCAAATTGTAATTGCAGAAGAAATAGAAAAAGGACAACGTATAAGAGCCTTTACAGTACAGGCTTACCGTAACGCAAAATGGGAAACAATTTTTTCCGGCACATCTATCGGTCACAAATTTATTGAGTTATTGCCGCAAACGGTTTATACTGAAAAAGTAAGATTGGTAATTGATAAATCAATCGGACAGCCTTTGATCAAACAGTTTTCGGTGTATTAATAATTCAGTATTCTGGAAAACAGGAAATGAAAAAAAATAAGTGCACATATATCTTAAGATTAGTATTGATTTCAATTATTTGTTTGAATCAACCCGCTAATATATGTGCACAATCGGGCATCACTTCTATTAAATCATTTGCCGATCATTGGGAATTCAAAGGGATTGCAGTACAAGAACCAGGCTATCATATCTGGTGTACTTCACCTATAGAAGATGAAAATGGGAAAATTCATTTATTTGTTTCCCGCTGGCCCAAAAAATATGGTGTAGATCCAGGTTGGCGTTCACTTTCCGAAATTGCCCATTATATAGGTAATGGACCAGAAGGACCTTTCCGATTTTCAGATATTACATTAGCAGGTACAGGGAAAGAAACCTGGGATAAATATGGCATGCATAACCCATCGATTCATAAAGTTGGGGACCAATATGTGCTATTATACATAGCTAATAACGATTTTCATCAGCCGCCACACCCTTCCAATCAACAAATAGGAATGGCAGTAGCTAAAAGCCTTGATGGACCATGGATAAAAGTGAATGGAGATGGCAAGATTCTCAGTCCTCCACAAAATACCGATTATTGGAATTTTAAGGCAAAAAATGGCGTTAACAATCCCTCACTTTTACCTTATAAAGGGGGCTTCTTTTTATATTTTAAATCCCAGGATGCTAAAATGGGCCTTGCTATCGCTGAAAATATTACAGGGCCTTATGTGCAACTTCCTTTTCCTGTTACCGCTAATAATCGTCGCATTGAAGATGGATATGCTTTTGTTTATAATGATCAGATCTGTCTGTTAACAACAGATAATGATGGGATAGTTAAAAAAGGTGGCGGCCTGCTTTGGAAATCAGATGACGGTATACATTTTAATAATTATGAAGCTGGCTTTCTTTTGATAAATGAATATATCACTGATAACTCTTTGTTAAAACCAAAATGGTATTATGGTTCAAAAGATAAAATGAAATTTGAACGACCACAGCTTTTATTAAAATACGGCAAACCTGCCTGGTTATATGTTGCAGCAGGTTGCAATATTTATGGCGGCGAATCAACGGTTAGCTATGTACTAAAGTATAAAGATTGATATGATACTAATTTTGCTTATCCATAATCCGATTTTGTTGATAATACAATAGAGGAAGCGTTTTTTAATAAATACTTAAAAAATGAAATCAATGATAATAAATGAAAGAATGAAAATAATGTCAGGAATTCTATGGCGACCACTAATTGTTTTGGTATGCCTATTATATTCTGTCAACATTAAAGCACAGGTTTCCAAAGCAAGGATTGCCTGCATTGGTAACAGTATTACTTTCGGCGCAAGACTTACACATCCCGAAACAGAATCCTATCCTGCTGTATTATCGGCACTGCTCAGCGAAAAAAGGTATCTTAATTATGAAATCAAAAATTTCGGAATTGGTGGGGCTACGATGCTAAGGTTTGGGAAACCAAATATCTGGCGTATGCTTGATTCTTTAAAAATTTTTCCCCCGGATATCGTAGTTATTGAAACAGGAACTAACGAAACAGTAGGTGCACCTAGGCTTAACTGGGAACATATCAGTGAATTTGAAAAAGATTATTCAGATTATATAGCTGCGATACGAAAAATAAGTGCTGATTGCCGGATTATTATCTGCAGCCCTTTGGATATGGTTCTTGAAACGAAGGATTTAACGAAAGAGCGGAAAGATGATCTTTCAGGCAGAAGACCGAGAATATGGGAATTGCGGCAAAGAATAAAAAAGATTGCTGCAACAGAACATGTGTTCTTTCTCGATTTAACTAAGCCGTTTAAAGGGAAGGCAAATTTGATGACCACAACAGATGGCGTTCACCCTAATCTGGATGGATATCAATATCTGGCAACTTTGGTTTTTAATTGTATGCGTAAAAAGAAAATAATTGTTCAATAAATCATTAACCATTCTTTAGATTGATGAATTGTTTAAGTGCCTGTATATGAGTAAAAATTATTTTAGAAAAAGAGATTTTGCTATTTTTTTTCTGCTCCTTTCAGGAGCCATGTCGGTATCTGCTCAGCAAAATCCCGTTCGATCTGGACGACCTAATATTATTTTGTTTTTAGTTGATGATATGGGTTGGCAGGATTGTTCTGTTCCATTCTGGACTAAGTCAACTGATTTCAATAAAATATACCATACACCTAATATGGAACGTATGGCAAAAGAAGGCATGAAATTTACAAATGCCTATTCTACGCCGGTGTGCACACCTACTAGGATCAGTTTGCTTACAGGTATGAACGCTTCACACCATCGTGTAACCAATTGGACCTCACCTAAAAAAAATAATAGTACTGACCATCCGGATGAGCAAATAGTGGCAACAAAATGGAATATTAATGGCTTGAGCCCTGTTGCAGGTATTAATAATACAGTGTATGCTACTCCCTTTCCTCAATTACTAAAAGATGCCGGATACTTTACCATTCATACCGGTAAAGCACATTGGGCACCAATGGGAACACCAGGTGCCAATCCTTATAACATGGGTTTTATGGTAAACATTGCAGGACATGCAGCTGGTCATCCGCAGAGTTATCTTGGCAAAGATAATTTTGGAAATAATGCAGGAAGAGCCGGTGATCAGGCGGTTCCCGATCTGGAAGAGTATTTTGGTACAGATACCTTTTTAACTGAAGCTTTAACACTCGAAGCCATCAAAGCGATGGAAGCTCCTGTTAAAAACAAGCAACCATTTTTTCTTCAATTGGCTCACTATGCCATTCATTTGCCTTTTGATAAAGACAAGCGGTATTTTCAAAAATACATGGATGCGGGATTATCAGAAACGGAAGCCAAATATGCCAGCCTCATAGAAGGTATGGATAAAAGTTTGGGTGATATTATGGACTTTTTACAAAAGAAAAAAGTTGATAAGAATACCATTATCATTTTTATGAGTGATAATGGTGGATTTAGCTTGGCACCCCGCACAGGAGTGCAGTTTTCACACAATTATCCATTGAAATCAGGAAAAGGATCTGTGAATGAAGGGGGGATCCGCGAACCCATGCTGGTGAAATGGCCCGGTATTGTAAAGCCCGGTAGTGAAGCTGATCAATATGTTATCATTGAAGATTTTTTTCCAACCATTTTACAAATGGCGGGAATTGAAAAATATTCTACTAAACAAACAATCGATGGCAAATCATTTATGCCTGTGTTAAAAAATGAAAAGTTTTCAGATACTACCAGATCACTGGTTTGGCATTATCCCAACAAATGGAACGCAGTAATAGGACCGGGAATTAATTACAAATCTGCCCTAAGACAGGGGAACTGGAAATTGGTATACGATATGCGAACCGGAAAAAATGAATTGTATAATCTGCAGGATGATATCGGAGAGACCAATGATCTGTCTGTTAGGTTTTTAGAAAAAACAAAACAAATGGCTAAATTGCTGACGAATGAATTAAAAAAGAATAATGCCTTAATGCCATCATTTAAAGATACTGGTAAGCAAGTGCCATGGCCCGATGAAGTAGACCAATTATTTCAGAAATAGTAATTTACTATTTTGAAAAAAATGGAGAAATAGGGAAAGAAAGGCATGAAGCTTAACAAGCAAATTGATAGGAATTTACGGAATTTAAAAATTTAAATTTTCGTCAAATGATATTGAAAAATACTTTTATTTTAAGCGCTATTCTTTCGGTATTGATAATTGTAAGTTATGCGCAAAAAAATACAAATTCATCCTGGCATGGATTTGAAAAAGAGAATTTTTCCTTTGATGGAAGAGCTGCATATATTGTGAAGCCTGCAAAAGCGATAAGCGGGAATCCCTGGATCTGGCGTGCCTATTTCCCAGATTGGCATTATGAAATGGACAGTATTCTTTTATCAAGAGGCTTTCATATTGCTTATATCAATTGCAATGATATGTATGGATCCCCGGCAGCAATGCAGGTCTGGGATAGATTTTATCTACACCTTACTACAAATTATTCATTTGCAAAAAAAGCTGTTTTAGAAGGAGTCAGCAGAGGAGGCTTATATGTATATAACTGGGCAAAACGTAATCCTGATAAAGTGAGTTGTATATACGGGGAAGCACCGGTACTGGATATTAAAAGTTGGCCAGGTGGTAAAGGAAAGGGAAAAGGAAATACCGAAACTTGGAAACAATGTTTAACTGTTTATTCCCTGACTGAAGAGGCAGCAATGAATTTTACCGACAATCCTATTGACCATTTAGAGTCATTAGCTGCCTATAAAGTACCATTAATACATGTAGTTTCCACAAGCGATAGTATTGTTCCGGTAGAAGAAAACACCGCCATTTTAAGCAAGAGATATTTGCGGTTGGGTGGCAGTATACAGGTAGATACCATGTGGGATAATATTACAGCAAATGGGCATCACTTTACAATTGTTAGCCCAGAAAAATATGCAAACTATATTAGTCAAATTGCTATTCCGGTTAAAAACCCACTCTCTTCTTCCAACTACATTGAACTCAACGAAAAACTGGACAACACATTTTATAAAATAAAAAATGAAAAGAAACTTACTGTAGCTTTTCTTGGCGGTAGTATTACTTATAATCCTGGTTGGAGAGATAAAATTTGCCAATACCTGATTGGGGCTTATCCCCAAACAAGTTTCACTTTTATCCCAGCCGGAATTCCTTCTTTAGGTAGCTTACCACATTCTTTTCGATTGCAGACAGATGTTTTGGATAAAGGCAATATTGATTTGCTATTTCTTGAAGCCGCAGTAAACGACCATGCCAATCGCACAGATTCAATGCTACAAATTAAATCTATGGAGGGCATAATTCGTCATGCACTTACCACCAATCCTACCATGAATATGGTGGTTATGGCTTTTGTAGACGAAGATAAAATTAGTGATTATGAAAAAAACATTGAACCACTTGAAGTAAAGATTCACAGGCAGGTGGCATCTTTATACCATTTACCATTTATCAATCTTGCTAAAGAAGTTTATGAAAGAATTGGTCATAGTGAGTTCACTTGGAAAGAAGACTTTAAAAATCTTCACCCATCACCATACGGACAAAATCTCTATTACCAATCAATTAAAACCATGTTTCAATTGGCTGAAATGGGGTATAAAGGTGAGCGTATCGTTCGTACAAAATTTCCAGAGCCTTTAAACAAAGATTCTTATGCTAATGGAATGTATGCAGATGTGTATCTCGCAACTAAACTTCAGGGATTTTTATTGAAAGATAAATGGACACCTAATGATCAAAAAGCAACGCGCGAAGGTTTCGTCAACGTTCCTGTTTTGGAGGCTACAAAACCAAATAGTTCTTTTACATTTTCATTTACAGGAAATGCTGTTGGAATTGCCATTGTTTCAGGTCCCGATGCCGGCCAGATCGAATACCGGATTGACAAAAATGAATTCAAAACACTTAATCTTTTTACAAAATTCAGTAGTTCTTTACATCTACCGTGGTATTTAATTTTATCCGATGGTTTATCATCAGGAATACACGAATTAGAAGTCAGAACCTCATTAACCAAAGGTGGGGGTGGAGGTAATGCTTGTAGAATTGTACATTTTCTGGTGAATAAATAATATTCAAATTAAAATTCATGGTGTTCTGATAATCTTTTTTATCACTTACTTTCCCGAATGGAGCTTATTTTACCCATTGATATATATTAGGTTTATTTCTATGAATGAGTGGTAATGTATCTGTAGGACAGAACAGTTCATATAAAAAGATTTTCTAGCATAGGATAGTCCATATTTTTGAATGAATTGTCTATTTCTCAGGCTATTTTATATGCTTAAATTACATTTCATTATATCAAAAATTGATAGTTGAGTTATGAATTTGCTATTAAAAAATAAAATCATTCTTATAACTGGTGGTGCACAAGGTATAGGTCTTGAATGTGTAAAACAATACGTAAAACAAGGAGCATTTGTTTCGGTATTGGATAAAAACAAGAAATCACTAGATGAAATTTTAGGTAAAATTGGGACAAACCACCTGGGTATCTGTTGCGATGTTTCTAAAAGTAGTGAAGTAGAAAATGCTATTCAAAAAACACTTGATCACTTTGGTAAATTAGATGTTATACACAATAATGCCGGGATAGCAAGTCCTTCCAAACCTTTACACGAAACATCAGATCTTGAGTGGGAGGAAGTTATGAATGTAAATTTAAAAAGTATTTTTCTAACTACTAAATTCGGACTAGAAGCATTAAAACAAACAAGTGGTTGTATTTTAAATACAAGTAGTATGGTGGCAGAAATAGGTCAGCAAAATCATGCAGCTTATACAGCTACTAAAGGAGGTATTAATTCATTAACAAAATCCATGGCACTGGATTATGCTGCATTTGGGATACGCGTAAATGCTGTAGCTCCAGCGGGTGTTTGGACGCCTATGTTGCGCCAATGGAATAGTGAGCAGGAATATCCTGATAAAATAAAAGTCTATTTAGAAGAAATTCATGTTTTAGGTTTTTGCCCTGAAGGCGATGTGGTTGCAGATGTTTGTACATTTTTAATTTCTGATATGGCAAGATTTGTAACAGGATGCATCATGCCAGTAACAGGAGGTGCAGAATTGGGCTATCGAATTGTGCAAAGGGAAAATGTTTTGTCAGAAGTTATTATTGACAAATAATTTATAAAGTAACTATTTGCGGTATTTTGAAAGTGCTTCTGTTGATCTTATTGCAGAACATTAATGAATTATGTTGAAATGAACTAGTGATGCAATAAAGCAGTGAACCATGTTTTCTTAATAACGATAATGTATTTATGTAAGATTTGATTTCTTGGGTTTAAGTAGTTCTTAGTAATTATTGGTTTTTGCAATCTATGGAGGGTGGTCGGCAAGCCACCCTCCCAATTAAAATTTAGAGCATATTTGAATATTCTATTATTAGTAAATAGGAAAAGTTCAGCATCTTACTACTTTATGCTTTAAACATTCGTTTGGTAGGCTTGAAATCAACGAATCGATCTCGGTTTATTATTTATCGGGATATAAACAATGAAATTCTTATGCGGTTTCGGCTCAATTATATATTGGATTGATCTTAAAGCTAGAATATTGAAGTATCCCCCATGATAAAAAAAATATCCGTTCAGGATCTTCGTTATAAACTTGAAAAGGGTGCTGGGAGTGATGCAATACACCAAGATCCTCTTTATTCTTATGCTGTAACTAATTTGATAGATGACAGTGGTATAGTGGGAACAGGTTTTGCTTTTACACTAGGCGAAGGCAATGATCTGGTTTGTAAAGCGGCAGAATTTTATGCCAAATGTTTAGTTGGAAAAGATATTGAAGAGGTTATGGATACGTTTGGCATCTTGTTCAATCAGCTATCCAATGAACAGCAATTCCGTTGGCTGGGTCCGCATAAAGGAGTCGTTCATTTAGGATTGGCATCTGTAACCAATGCCTGTTATGATCTTTGGGCTAAAAAAAGGGGAGTGCCACTTTGGAAATTATTGATAGATCTTTCACCAGAGGAAATTTTTAACACCCTTGATTTCTCCTATCTCGAAGATGAGTTAACAAGAAAAGGGGCATTGCAGTTGTTAGAATTTCAATTACAAACAAGAAAGGAACGAATGAATATTCTGGATAAGGGTTATCCAGGTTACGATACTTCAGTGGGATGGTTTAATTATTCTGATGAAAAAGTGCGAGAAAACTGTCGCAAAGCACTTGGAGAAGGTTTTGGAGCGATGAAACTAAAAGTAGGTTCCGCAGATCCGCAACGTGATATTCGTCGCGCACATATTGTTCGCGAAGAAGCCGGAGTGGATATAAAGGTGATGCTGGATGCCAATCAGCAATGGACTTTGCCCCAGGCACTAAGTATTTGTAAAGAATTACAGTCTATCAACCCTTACTGGATTGAAGAGCCTACGCATCCTGATGACATATGGGCACATAAAACGCTGGCAGATGCTATTTCGCCCATCAAACTGGCATTGGGTGAGCATGTTCCCAACCGTATAATATTTAAAAATTATTTGCAAACTGGTTGTGCAGGCTTTATACAGGTTGATGCAGTAAGGGTAGGCGGTGTAAGTGAATTTATAACTATAAGTTTACTCTGTAAGAAATTCGGTATTCCGGTGGTACCACATGTTGGTGATATGGGTCAATTGCATCAACACCTTGTATTGTTCAATCATATTTCATTAGCACATGAAGTTGTTTTCTTGGAACATATTCCGCATTTACAATCAAAATTTATGAACCCGGTTAAAATTGAAAATGGGGTTTATCGTGTACCGCAGGAAGCGGGAAGCAGTTGTGATCTTAAAAGTAGATAATCAAACAAATGATGGAATCTATAGATATAATGATTTGTATTACCAGGTTTAATGGCTTTCGTATTAATGTAAAAAGGATTGTTTGATGTTAGCAGCATCACCAATTCAACGAACGGAAGTACAAAAGCTAAACTACTGCACCGAAATATCACCTTTATATGAAACTAACAAACCTCTTTATTCAAATTGCTTTTCTATTCATTTTAGAAATTAATATTTCTGAAGCACAGAAACCTTTGATTTCATATGAACAGGCAAAGAAGCATTCCATTGTTTCAGATAAATCGGCACCCGATTTTTTTGAAGGAGCTGTTCTTGGTAACGGCGCAATGGGTGTAATTGTAACTACCCGTCCTGATGCAGTGGTACTTTATTTCGGCCACAACAATGTATGGGATATTCGCCTTGCCGAGAACAACAAAGAAAAGATTGGAAACTTTCAGGAGATATTCAACAAGGTAAAAGCAATACCGGATACATTGAAGGTATTAACAGATAATCCATGGTATAACCAATACCAAATGATGGCCGCCGAAAATTACAGTAAACCTTATCCACGCCCTTACCCCTGTGGCTCCGTGCTGTTGGGTTTCGACCGCAGGAATGCCGAAATGATCGGCCACAAACTGGATATTTCAAACGGAATTTGTGAAGTGTACCTTCTTACCAGAGAACAGAAAAAAATTGTATTGCAAATTTTTACTGATATGGTCAAAGATCAGTTATGGTTCCGTCTGGTAGATCATCAGGGCAAACCTTGTGATAATATTTTTGATCGTATCAAAGTGATTCCAGACCCCTCTACTCCGAAAGAATTTCCAAAGACAAAAATGGAAGAGAACCTTGGGAATGGCGTGATCGCGTTTCGTCAGACACTGCCCTTTTTGGAGCCGAAAATATACGATACAGTAAAAGGCCACCCAAAAGACAAGGCATTCCGTCTGATAGCAGCCGTGAATAGTTCATTGGATAAAAAAGTAAGGACCAACTGGAATGGCATTCAGCAGGCAATGGCACCAATGGAAGCTGCCATCAACAAGAAGCCCGGTTTTACAGGATTTATTTCCTTACAGGAAGGACTGAACAGTGAGGTCGAAAAAAAATTGTTAGAAAAAGCTATTCCAAAAAATGAAGATTTGCTGCTAGCCATGAACAGAGGGCAGCAAATCTGGAAAGATTACTGGAGTAAATCTGGCGTTAAAATTAATGATCAGTTTTTGGAAAAGATGTGGTACCGGAATCTCTATTTTCTAAACTGTGCTACCAAAGATGGGGCTACCACCCCCGGTCTTTTTGCAAACTGGAGTTACAATAACATTGGAACCTCTTGGCATGGAGATTACCACATGAATTACAATACGCAGCAACCTTTTTGGGTGACCTTTTCGAGCAACCATCTGGAGAAAAATCTTCCTTATGTGAACCTGATTGAAAAGTTGGTTCCTGTGAGCAAACTTTGGGCAAAAGAATATTACCAATTGCCAGGTGCCTATTTTCCGCACAGCGCTTTCCCGGTTGAAATGAACATGAACCCATATCCAGTACCTACCTGGGGCTGGGAAATTTGCGAAACTCCCTGGGCAGTTCAAGGCTTGTGGTGGCATTATCTCTATTCGGGAGATGTCGCATTTCTCCAAAACAGGGCTTTTGGTCCAATGAAATTAGCTGTTGAATTTTTGGTCGCCTATATGAAAAGACCTGAAGCAAGCGGACCACAATGGAAAGACGACAAATTTCACATTTTTCCAACGGTACCCCCCGAATTGTATGGTCTTCGTCCGGGTTTTAAATTCAATTATGATTGCAATGTTGATCTAACACTTACGAAATTTATTTTCAAAGCTTTTACGGAGGCCACAAAAGTCTTACAACTTGAAAAGCAGGAAGATTTATTGCTCAGTAACGTTCAGCAAATTTTATCACGTTTTCCTGATTACCCCTTAGCTTTTTCAAAAGAATTCGGGAAGGTGCTGGTTTCGGTGCCCGATGAAAATTCTGATGTGGTTTACAACACACCCAATCCATTGATGTCTGTATTTCCCGGAGAAGATTACGGGTTACATTCAGATTCAGCAACTAAAACGCTTTTGAAGAATACTTACCTCAATCAGCAAAACGAGGGAGGAAATGATTTGGTATTCATTAATTTACAAGCTGCCCGTATCGGAATGCTAGACCTTGAACGCTTTAAGCGACAAGTAAATTATTCAACCATGCCTAATGGCACAACTTCCGATCGGGTTATGCAGGTGCATGGCCGATACAATGATGCGACGAACTATGGTTACATGGATAAAATGGGTATTTGGTTCGAGAATTTTGCCTTACCGGTTGTTGTCAACGAATGTCTGATGCAAAGTTATGACGGCACAATCAGACTCTTCCCCAACTGGCCGATGGACAAGGATGCCGAATTTCAGAATCTGCGTGCCGTTGGCGCTTTTCTGGTAAGTGCATCTTTGAAAAATGGGAAAGTAACTGAGATAAAAGTGACCAGTGAAGCGGGAGGTACATTGAAGATGATTTTGCCTTGGGCAAAAGGATCTCTTGTATCCATTTCCGGTGGCAAAAAACTAGTCTCATCTTCAAGCGTTGAAATGCTGACTGTAAAAGGGGAGACAATCGTATTTCGACCCTAAATTACAAACGGTAAAAGAAATGATAAAACAAGTGTTCAATTAAAACTATCAAGATCATACTAATTCCTCTTTCTTTTTTTAATTAGTCTTGGTTACGGTTAAAAAAATCATTGTCACGGGAATGGGAGAAGAACTTCTTGAATTCGCCAGACGCTGCTCGGACAGGGGTTTATTGGTAGCTAATTTTCAAGTGGAATTAAGAAAACAAAGCTTCGCACTATAATGATGAATTGTGAAACGGCTGAAAAATATTTCGAGTAGTTTTATTAAACAGTCATACAAAAAATAGCTTGCATATGAACACGCAAAAATCTTTAAGCGATCGATTGGAAAAATGTTACTCCGGGGCAGTGTATGACGTACTTCGTGCGATGGGATATCCCAATCAGGCATTACCCAATACCATTCGTCCTATAGATATTCATACCAAACTAGCCGGTCCAATATATACGGTAAGTGGACGCTATGATGAAACAATGGATCCCCATGAAACACTTCTTCAATGGACAGGTTTGTTGTCAAAAGCACCAGAAGGAAATGTTGTGATCTGCCAGCCGAATGATGATACACTAGCGCATATGGGGGAATTGTCCTCGGAGACTTTACAGTTACGTGGTATTCGTGGATATATTGTAGACGGAGGATCCAGGGATTCAGAATTTATCAGCAGAATTGGATTCAAAGTATTCTGTAAATACTTCACACCAGTAGACGTAGTAGGGAGATGGGTGGCTGATAAATTCGCGGAACCCATAAAAATCGCGAAAGTAGAAATTGAAACGGGTGACTATGTAATGGCCGATAGAGATGGAATTGTAATTATTCCAAAAGCAATTGCCGAAGAAGTGGTAAAGAAAACGGAAGCCGTGCTACAAACTGAGAGCTTAGTACGAAAGGCCATATTGGAGGGCGTAGATCCGCAAGAAGCATATTTGAAGTATGGGAAATTCTGATTGATCATTAAAATTTAAAGCTATGAAATCCATTTCAATTATTGATAGCCATGTACATTTTTGGGATCCGACTAAATTAAAATATGATTGGCTCGAATCGGCTGGGGCACTTAATCATTCTTTTCTATTAACAGATTTTCATCAAGCAACTAAAGGAATCGAAGTTGATAAAATGGTTTTTGTTGAATGTAACTGTCAGCCCGGTTTGAATGAGGAAGAAGTAAAATGGGTACAGGAATTGGCTAAAACTGATGAACGCATTCAAGCAATTGTGGCTTATGCTGACCTTACTGAGGGAAATAATCTAGATCTTAAACTTAACAAACTTACAGCTTATAAAATAGTGAAAGGTATCAGACATAACATACAGTTTCATGAACCAGGATTTGCTATACAGCCAATATTTATAGAAGGTGTTAAGAAGGTATTGGATTTAGACATGCATTTTGAATTATGCATCACACATGATCAGTTGGTCGAGTGTATTGAGCTTGTTAGTGCTTTACCGGAAAGACCATTGGTATTGAATCATTGTGGAAAGCCAGGTATCAAGGATGGAGAAATTGACAATTGGAAATCGAATATGAGGCAGCTATCCCAGTATGAGCATGTTTATTGTAAGATCTCCGGACTCTTAACCGAAGCAGATTTGAAGAATTGGAAAAGGGAAGATTTAATTCCTTATACCAATCATGTGCTTGAATGCTTTGGGAACGATCGGATTTTATATGGTGGTGACTGGCCAGTTTGTACGCTGGCGGGAGGCTACCACGACTGGTTCAATTTTGTAAGTGAATGGACCAGTGGCTGGAGCGAACACGAAAAAAATAATTTTTACCACAACAATGCAAAGCGATTCTATAGATTATAAGTGAGAAAATTAATACCAACCTAATTGGATAAACTGATTTTAAAGTTGACAATAAAAATCATGTAAAATGAAAATAACTGATATAGAAATACGGCTTTGTAAACACGCTACCCCTGCAATGAAAGATAGCGAGATGAGGGATGGTATACGATCTGATCTTGAGTTTCTTGTTATTTCCATGAAAACAGATGCAGGTATTCAGGCGGATACTTTTGGTTTTGCTGGCAGAGGCGCAAAAATTGCAGGTCAAATTGCTGCAGATGTATTAAAACCCTTCTTTTTAGGCAGAGACCCTGATTATCGAGAAAAACATTGGCATGACTACCGTATGGCTGATCGTTGGTGGAATCATCTCCCCATTTACTCATATGGCCCTTTTGATATCGCCTGTTGGATTCTTTCAGCCAAAGCTGCCGGACTTCCGTTATACAAATTTCTTGGGGCATATCGCGACAAAGTACCCATATATGCAAGTTCATTGGTCAATAAGACACCTGAAGACTATGCAAGGCAGGCGCTGAAGATCAAAGATCGCGGATGGGCTGCCTTCAAACTACACCCACCTGGGGATGTTGAATTTGATATTAAAGCTTATACGTTGTGTAGGGAAGCAGTTGGTAAAGATTTTAAATTAATGGCCGATCCTGTTGCCTGTTACAACCATCAGCAGGCTTTAAAAATTGGCAGGGTCCTCGAAAAGCTGGACTACTATTGGCTGGAAGAACCTTTGTATGATGTTGACTACCATGGTTTGCGCATGTTGACCGATAAGTTAGACATACCTATTTGCGGAACTGAAGTTCTTGCCGGAAGTCATTATAGCACTGCGGAATGTATCTCATCGAAAGTAGTTGATATTGTACGAACGGATGTTTCCTGGAAAGGAGGGATTACACCTGTGATGAAGACAGCACACCTTGCGGAATCATTCGGCATGCAGTGTGAAATACACACGGCAATCTATATGCCGCTTGAATTAGTAAATCTACATTGTGCAGCGGCCATAAAAAATTGCGAATTTTTCGAGGTTCTTGACCCCATAGAATATTTTGATTTTGGTCTTGCAGAACCCATACGAATAGAAAATGGCTATGCACATCTTCCTGAAAAACCAGGGTTGGGCATTGAACTGGATTGGGATCTGATAGATAACTGTACGTTTAAAATTCTTTAATTAAATAAGCAAAACATCATTCATAGGTTCAATTAAACTAAAAACATGACACTAATAGATATTTTAGTAATTGCCTTCTACCTTATCGGAATATTGGTCATTGGCTTATGGGTAGTTCGAAAGCAATCCATGAATTCCGATGGGTATTTTCTAGCAGGGCACTCACTCAAATGGCCGGTAATCGGTGCCGCATTGTTTGCATCCAATATTTCTACCATCCACTTGGTGGGTCTGGCAGCATCAGGATTTAGCGATGGCTTAGTTTGGGGTAATTTCGAGTGGATGGCAATAATCATACTCATTATCCTGTCCTTGATATTTGCACCTTTTTATTATAAAAATAAAATAGCAACCTTGCCTGAATTTATGGAAATCAGGTACAACGCTACTGCTCGCACTTGTCTTGCTATTTTGGGATTACTCGGGGCATTATTTATGCATATTGGAGTGAGCATGTATGCTGGTGCCGTGGTCTTCGAACACTTCTTTGGCGTAAATGTGTATGTTTCCATATTAGTGATTTCCCTTATTACAGCAATTTATACGGTAATAGGTGGGCTACAGTCCGTTGTGATTACCGAGACCATACAAACAGTGATTCTTGTAGGTGGTGCAATTATTCTCACTATATATGGATTGATGGCACTTCCTGAACATGGAATCCACAATCTGGAAGCCCTAAAGAGGGCAGCAAAACCAGAGCAGTTGAGAATTATACCTTCAGCTTCCAATTCATCCGGCCTTACCTGGTCATCTATCTTGTTGGGATACCCTGTGTTGGGTATTTGGTACTGGTGTGCAGATCAAACAATTGTTCAACGTGTGCTGGCAGCAAAAACCTTGCGGGATGCTAAAATTGGGCCGCTGTTCGCGGCTGCTATTAAAATATTGACAGTGTTTATTTTTGTGCTTCCCGGGGTATTGGGCTATGTGTTGTTTAAAGATATCATTACAGATGCCAACAATACTTTTCCGGTGTTGATTAGTGAATTGTTGCCCACAGGATTAAAAGGACTCATGGCCGCTGCCTTGCTAGCTGCCTTGATGAGTACAATAGCTGCAGCACTGAACAGTGCAGGTACTTTGGTTTCGTTAGATATTGTAAAAAGAAACAGGCCCCAAACTTCTGATAAGCAACAAGTATTGATCGGTAGGGTAACAGCCGTTGTTGTGATGATTGTAGCCATTGCCTGGTCGCCGCTTGTAGCAAGATTCAACAGCATTTTTGAAGCTATATCTGTTTTATTAGCCGTTATATCGCCGCCAATTACTGCCGTCTTTGTATGGGGTGTATTTTGGAAAAGAGGCAATAGCCAGGGAGCGATTGCTACATTTATTGGAGGTCTGCTATTAGGGTTAACTGCTTTTCTAGTTGATTTTCCTGTATTTGGAGATGTTAAAATCATTACAGATATCTGGGGGATTTCATTTATGATGCAAGCCTGGTGGCTGTTTGTATGCAGTTCAATTATATACATTGCAACTAGTCTGTTAACGCCTGAACCAGATTACAAAAAAATCGAATGCTGCACGATGAGTGCTCCTTTGGACTTTTTGAAAAATGATGATGGAGAAACCCGTAATGTGCCTTTAATACTTTCAGGTTTATTGATACTTATTTTGATTTTTCTCTATTGGTTCTTTAGTTAAAAAAGGAGGAAGTTTAATAGACGTGCATAGTCTTTATCCTTATTGTAGTGGATTATGTAAAAACCGGAATTAGTTAATTTTGCATTCGGAATTTGCACCTAGAGTATTGAAGCTCCAAAAAGCTATATTTTTCCATTGAAACTTCAACTTGTGCAAAAAATGCAACAGTTGAAAATTTGCTTTAAAGCAAATTTAATTATATTTTATTTCTTATATTTGTTAATATTAACAATAATAGGAAACAAAAATGAATTATTTAGAATTTAGAGGTGCCCTGAACAGCTTTGAAGTATTCTGCACGAGGGACATTGATAAGCTGTTCCCAAAGTTTGATACAAGACGATTGGTGGAATGGCAGCGGAAGGGATATATCCAGAAACTGATCAATAAGTGGTATTTATTTGCTGATATTCCCATGAATGACCGGCTCCGGCATAGGATCAGTAATTGCCTGTATCGTCCTTCCTATATTTCTCTTGAATCTGCTCTTTCACACTATGGGCTGATACCGGAAGCTGTGTATTCTGTACAGAATATCACCACGAGAAAAACGATAGCCTACGAAACAATTGCCGGCACATTTAATTACAGAAGTATTAAAACGCATCTGTATTTTGGATATGAAGTTGACAACAGTCAAACAATACCGTTGTTAATAGCTTCACCTGAAAAGGCGATTCTGGATTATTTATATCTTAATCACCAATTGAATACTATAGAAGATATGGAAGGGCTGAGGCTAAATCTGACCACCTTTAATGAAATCATTAATAAGGACAGATTAACTTCTTATGCAGCATGTTTTGAAAGTAAAACATTGTTTAAGCGGCTTAATCTATTGAACAAAATTAATAATCATGCTGACACTTTCTGAAATAGAAAAAAATTATCCCGAAAACCTTCGAGGGTTCAAACGATTTATTTTACGAGAATATCTACAGCATAAATTATTGCAGATTCTTTTTGACAGTGAATATGCCAATGAGCTATGTTTCTTAGGAGGCACTTGTTTAAGGATAGTGCATGGGAACACTCGTTTTTCTGAAGATCTTGATTTTGATAATTTCACGATCGCTGAGGATACGTTTGCAAAAGTCTCAGGCATTTTAAAAAAGCAATTGGAGCAGGAAGGCTATGATGTTGAAATGAAAACGGTTTTTAAAGGGGCTTATCATTGCTATATCCGATTTCCTGAAATTTTATATAAGGAAGGTTTGTCAGGTTTTAGAGAAGAAAAGATATTAATACAACTGGACACCGAGTCTCAGCATTTTGATTTTGTGCCGGAAAAATATATTTTAAACCGGTTTGATGTGTTCACCCAAATCTTTATAACACCGCTAAATTTACTCCTTGCGCAAAAATTCTATGCTGTTTGCAATCGCGAAAGAAATAAGGGAAGGGATTTCTTTGATATTGCATTCTTATTGTCATTGATTGACAGGCCGGATTATAACTTTCTGGAGTTTAAAATGGGTGTATCTAATGCGAAGCAACTCAAAGAAAGAATTATTGAAAAGTGTAACAGCATAAACATGGAGGAAATGGCACGTGATGTTCAGCCATTTTTATTTAATCCCAGGGATATACAAAAAGTATTGCTATTTCCGGAGTTGATTAAGCAGGCCAAATTATAACCATTCTGAAAAAGCCGCAGGTAAATGAATACATTGTACAACTTGTCTCCACTAACATATCTGGTTACTCCACTAAGGAATCAATAATCAGCTAATTCCTTTTCAATCGTATTTTGAATAAACTGATTCAGTGTAATGCCATTGGTTACAGCATAAGTAAATGCTTTTTGGTGTAGTTCTGATCTGATCCTAACATTGAAAGATCCTTTGAGTGATTTGAAAACAGGTTTTGTATTTTTTTTGCATAACAAAACAAAATCTTCCACAGATTGAATGAATGCCTGTTTTAATTCCGTAACACTAGTTCCTTCATAAGTTACCAGATCCGGAATTCCTTCAATGGTTCCGTATAATATTTCTTCATCAGTACTGTAATGTACAGACCCTATAAAACCTTTATGTGTTAAATGATCTTTTTTCATAACAATTCGTTTTTCAGTAATTCATCTACAATCAGGTTAATTTGGTAACGCTTCAATATGTTTCCCGGATGTGGTTTGTGTAAACTGATGATATGATTGGTTTCAGCATCTATAAATGTTACTCTCGACCCAGATGTTTTTCCCTTGTTATCTTCCTTTTATCCCATCGCGGATAATAATGTTCTTAATTCCGAATAAGTAAAATCAGTCGGCTTGCTTTTAAGGCGAATGGCCAGTTTTTCTTTTTTTGACATTGCAACTGATTATTAGTTGCAAATTAAAAATTTTACTTTATACATTCAAAATTTCCACCTACACCCGCTTCGATGGAACCGTCCGCAGAAGTGCAGCGAAGGAGGACAAGCCCTTCTACATTCCTCTGTTCGTCTGTTCGATATTCATCTGTTCAAAAGCCTTCGAAGCAGCAAACAAAAAAGCCTCTGATATTTCTATCAAAGGCTTTTGCCGCTGTAGGGGGAGGGATCGAATCCCGCTGAAAGTGGGACAGTTAACTGTAGTACCCCCAAAAAAATATAACTTCTACATTCCTCTGTTCATCTGTTCGATATTCATCTGTTCAAAAGCCTTCGAAGCAGCAAACAAAAAAGCCTCTGATATTTCTATCAAAGGCTTTTGCCGCTGTAGGGGGAGGGATCGAACCTCCACGAGGCAGTTAGCTGTAGTACAAAGTTCGGTGGTCGACCCCGGTCGGCCTTGTATTGCTACATGGCCGGCTCTATGCTACGTTTATCCTGTTATCCTCACCCCCGAGACAAGAGGGCATGTCTGCCAAAAATTTCATCACCCCACAGTATATAAGACCATTGTCTTTGTTTGACAAGACAATATTAAGCGATATTTCCGATTTGTTGCAAATAATTCAATAAATAATTTGATAATATAGATATTGTATACTAAATTGACATATTATTTAAATAATATTCAAAAATAACTGCTAAATGTCTGTAAAATTGAATCTTGATAAATTGGATCTTCAGATAATCCAGGAAATGATGGAAGATGCAGAGATCTCCTATGCCGATCTGGGTAAGAAACTCTTTGTATCCGGCGGTACCATACATGTGCGAATTAAAAAACTGGAAGAACTGAAAGTGGTGAAAGGTAAAAAATTATCCGTAGACCTCAAAGCTTTAGGCTATGATGTGATCGCATTTATCGGTATTTATCTGGAAAAAAGTTCTTTGTATGATGCAGTTGCCAGAGAACTCAAAAAGATCCCTCAAATCGTTCGCCTTAATTATACCACAGGTAATTATAGCATGTTTGCTGAAATTGTTTGTAAAGACATCCAGCAACTCCGCTTTGTTTTGCACGATGAACTGCAAAAGATAAAAGGCATCGAACGCACAGAAACATTTATTTCACTGGAAGAAAGTCTCGACAGAAACGTTGTTATTGCACCACAAGCCTGATGGCCATCAATTTATTTAAACCTATATGGATAACAATCAGTTTAATCTCATAAGCGCCATGGAAGTGGTTAAGAATGGCTGGCGCACTATTTTCTTATATGTATTGCTGGCTATAGCCGCTGCAAGCATCAGCGTTTTTGTAGTTAAACCCTCCTTCAAATCTTCTGCCCTTATTATTTCAGCAAATACTGCATTGGCTGATAAGGGCAGGTTGTTTAATACGGAACTACAGTCGCTGTATTCTTATTTCGGTTCGGGTGATGATCTTGATCGTATCTATGGTATGGCAGATATGGACATTACCTACCAAAAACTAGTGGAAGATTTTTCCCTGATCAGTTATTATGAGATCGGTCAGGACAGCCTGCCTATTCAAATGCGTAAAGCGATTAAATATTTGCGGAAAGACCTGCAATTGCTGAAAACAGAACAAGGTCAATTAAGGATTATTTGCTGGACAAAAGACAAAATGCTTTCTGCCAATATGGTGAACAGGCTTACCGACATTCTGAAAGAAACAGCCATGGCCATCTGGCAAAAAAATTATCGCCTTGCTTATGATCAGATGAATACGTCTATCAGCAAAATGGAAAAAAATTACCAGCTTTTAAGTGATAGTGTTTCCCGTGTAAGTGGCGCAGAACAGGAACTCGCAAAGGCATCAAAAGAGGTTTTGTTAGAGCAAATAAAAGCATACAGAAAAACAACAGATGAGTTTAAACTTGCTGCAGAATCAACTCCCGAAGCACTTTTTGTGATGGAATCTGCCATACCGGCCGCCAAAGCGGAAAGACCGGATAAATTGGCCATCATATTGGCAGCAGCATTGATTGGTTTTATTTTCAGTGCATTCGTTTTATTGGTCTACCATCGTAAAACCATTATCTGATATGGTTTTCAGCGTAAAGTCATATCAAGTATTTTCACTTAGCTCACTTGCCATCTTTCTTATCAGTGGTGTTGCATCCATTTTCTTGCAAGAGCCCTGGTTTTTAATTCTGCCATTTGCATGGTTGTTATTGCCTTTGATTTTTCAATACACCATTTTAAAAACTGAACATTTTTTCTGGCTGTTGCTTATTTGTTTGCCCTTATCTACCGAGTTGCCCATTACACAAACATTGGGTATTGATTTTCCCGATGAGATTTGGATGGTTTTATTAACAGGACTTGGCATTATAAAAATGATACATGAACCGAAATGGTTGCCCGAACATTTACTAAAAGATCCTTTGTTTTTTTTAGTTCTGATCTCTTTAGGCTGGCTGGCCATTACCTGTTTGTATGCTACAGAACCATTACTGGCATTGAAATATTTACTGGCAAAGATCTGGTATGTATTCCCTTTTGTAATACTGCCACAGGTTTTGCTTTATTCGCGCAACAGAATTGGTAACATGGCTTTATGCTTATTGGTTCCCATGCTTTTTGTGGTGATACAAACTTTGATCAGACATGCATTTTATGGTTATTCATTTGTTGGTGCGCAAAAAGTTTTGTTCCCTTTTTTCAGAAACCATGTGAACTATTCAGCAATGCTGGTTGCCTTGTTGCCTGCCGCATGGTGTATCTGGAAACTTACGCCGGCAGAAAATGCCCAACGAAAATGGTTATTTGGTTGCCTAATACTGGCACTTATGGCTTTGGTATTTGCCTATTCAAGAGGAGCCTGGCTTGCTTTACTGATGGGCATTGCATCGGTTTGGATCATTCGGAAAAAAAGGATGGGTGTTTTTATCATGGCGGCAACTACAACTATTTTACTTTCCATATCCTGGCTGGTTGCGGATAAAAATTTTATGCGTTTTGCACCCGATCACGACCATACCATTTTTCATACAGATTTTGGTGAACACATGAAAGCAACGGTTGCTTTTAAAGATGTGTCAACCGCTGAAAGATTCTTTAGATGGGTAGCTGGTGCCAGAATGCTGGCCGAAAAACCCATTACAGGTTTCGGTCCCAATTCTTTTTACCTGCATTATAGACCATACACCGTTAATAGTTTTGAAACCTGGGTAAGCGATAATCCCGAACATTCTACGGTGCATAATTATTTTCTGCTGATCGCTTTGGAACAGGGCTTGATTGGATTGATTCTTTTCTGCTTGTTATTTTTTGGCATGTTATTACAACTCCAAAAATTATATCACCATTTTCAAAGCAGGTTTTACCAAATGATATCCCTTGCAACTGCCATTACCCTCGTTATCATCGGCACCATCAATACCATGAGCGATATGATTGAAACCGATAAGATCGGAGCGTTATTTTGGTTGTGTCTTGGATTGACGATTGTATTAGACAAGAAATGGAGAGAAGGAATTGTTAGCTTAATTGAATATCGAATATCGAACAGATGAATGTCGAATATCGAAGTAAAAGCACTTCGGCGTTCGATATTCGACATTCATCTGTTCGGTATTCTAAAGCTTGCTTCTTACATTCAAAGCATCCCTCAACCCATTTCCCAATAAATTAAATGCTAAAACCAATAACATAATGGCAATTCCGGGCGCCAGCGCCAGCATTGGATTGTGGGTGATAATAAAATTGTAGTTTTCTTTGATCATCAGTCCCCAACTTGGTTGTGGAGGCTGTACCCCAACACCTAAAAAACTCAGTCCAGCTTCCATAACAATGGCTGAGGCAAAATTGCCTGACGCAATAACCATTACCGGACCCAGAATATTGGGCAAGATATGTTTCAGTATGATACGTGCATGCGAATAGCCCAAAGCCCTTGCTGCTTCTATATATTCCAGTTCCCGAACGGCTAAAACCTGTCCCCTCACTAATCGGGCCACATTAACCCACATGGTAAGTCCAACCGCTATAAACACTTGCCAGAATCCCTTACCAAGGGCTAATGTGATGGCAAAAACCAGCAATAAAGTAGGAATACTCCAAACCACA
>CALRUV010000010.1:0-30314 GCA_943371455.1 Chitinophaga pinensis
GTTTTGTAAATGGAATCTGGCCAATAACCATTTTCTGTAAAGTGGTGGGCAATTTCAAAAGCCCCGGTCCATGCATGATAAGGACTCACCAGGGGTAATTCTCCCTGCACATACAATGATTTCTGTTCTCTTTTGCCGGTATTAAATGAAGGTGCAATATTTTGATAACCCAATGCCAGGTTAATAAAACTGCCCATCAGGTTCCTTTTCAAAAACTCAAAACCAATGCCGTAACGGGGTTTTCTATCGATATCAAAAAGGTTTCTTATTTGCATACGATCGCCATGGCCCAAAATATTATCATTATTAACTTCAAAACTTACCATTTTTTCAGTAGCCTGTTCAAGACTGCCACCTATTGGGAATACATCTTTACAAATAATCATTACATCTACCGAGTCAGAATTTGCAAATGCTTGTTCCACCTCTATTCTGGCATCTTGTAAATAACTTAATTCTCTTAGAAATCTTTCATTGTCTGCTAATAAATAAGGGTATAAAGTATCCCCGCGTGAAAAGAACAGATTTTTGAGAATGGTTAGGTTAGCAGTCTTCGCGTGCAATGCATCGCCTATATCATTTATGATGCTCTTATTTTGCCTTGACGTATCATTAATAGAACCTTCAAAACGAATTTTTTGAATCCGGATATTTCGAATGATCTTCCCCCTGTATGGATTGAATTTGAGCTCATTTTTAATGGCACCCTCCTTTGGTAAAAGTGGATCTGTATTGTTTACAGATAAGCCTTTTCCTATTCTACCGAGAATCCCTTTTTTTTCAGCAAGAAAAAAAACAGAATCGGAAACCTTCACCTGCGCATAATTCTTTTGCGTATTGAAACAGAAAATAACAAATCCGATCAATCTGATGAAAAAAGGAAGGCAAGAAAAAAACTTCTTTAATAGCACAAATGGCAATTTAAAAACTTCTTGAAGTTAAATGAATCAAGGGGAAACTCACTTATACATGTATGTTAAGATCTTTGTATTAACTTGAGATAATGGGCTTTTCCATAACAATAAAATGGAGAGGTTGCTTTGGTAAACCGAATGCCGGATCGGTAGGAAAGGGTTCTGTTTCGCCGGTAGGCTGGTACCCATGTCTTGCATACCAGCTAATAAGTTCCGTTCTGGAATAGATAACCGTCATGGTGATGGCAGTACATTTATTTTCTTTGGCATATGTTTCAGCAAAAAAAAGCATTTGTTTGCCGACGCCCTTATCCTGCAGGCTTGGAGAAACGGTGAGCATACCTAAGTAAAGCTTCTCTTTTTTTATTTGGAGATAAATGCATCCCTGAATTTGTTGGTTGTCATCTGTATATTTCATAATAACCGAAGCAGGGTCTTCCAGAAGTTTTTGCAGAGATGCTTTAGTAGTTCTTACACCCCCCAATAAATCCGCTTCTGTTGTCCAGCCCTGTTTGGAGCTTTCACCGCGATAAGCACTGTTTACAAGCTTTTCAAGGTCATGGCAATCTTTTATGCTTGCTTTCGAAATCATAAGAAAGGAATGGAATTTCTAAAAATAGACATTACAAGTATAAGGATTATTTTAAGCAAAAACCCTTTAAGTAAGGGGCATTTGTATGAAATAAATCTTACATCAGGAAATCTGTATACAAAAAAATGAATACATCCTGTATCGATTTAATGCTTTCCAGTCGATCAATTTCTGCGTTTTTTCATTTAATCAATTGTCAGCTGAAAATTCTTGCCTAAATTTTCATTCAATTTGTACAAAGCGACAAAAATGAACCAAAATTTAAACAAACTCTGCAAGATTGGCGCCTCGGACACACGTTTGATCATTGGTTTGATGAGCGGTACTTCGCTGGATGGATTGGATATAGCTTTATGCAAATTTGCTGGAACCGGCTTGCAAACAAAGGTTGAGATCCTGCAATTTGAAACAATTGCTTATGGGAACGACTTTAAAGAAGAGATCAGAACCATATTTTCCAAACATACGGTTGATCTGGAAAAGGTTTGCTTATTGAACAGATGGGTAGCGCAACAACAGGCAGCAATGGTTCTGACTTGTTTAAAAAAATGGGCTATCCAACCAGAACAGGTGGATTTGCTTGCCAGCCATGGCCAAACCATTTACCATGCGCCTAAACTCTTGCACCAACACGAAAAATTTGGGAATGCTACTTTACAAATAGGTGATGGGGATCAGCTGGCTGTTACAACAGGCATCATCACGATCAGCGATTTCAGGCAAAAACATATTGCTGCTGGTGGGGAAGGAGCGCCATTAGCCGTTTATGGCGATTATTTTATTTTCAGCAAAAAAGATGAGAATAGGATCATGTTGAATATAGGAGGCATTGCTAATTTCACCTATTTACCGGGTAACCTGGATGCCAAACTTATTTTTAGTACGGATACGGGTCCGGGTAATACCCTGATGGACGCTTATGTGCAAAAAAATTTTCAACTGCCCTTCGATAAAAATGCAGCCATAGCCCGATTGGGTAATGTTAGCGAGGAATTATTGCACCAATTATTGCAACACACATTTTTTGAACAGGGATTTCCTAAAACCACCGGACCGGAACTTTTTAATTTACCCTATTTAGATACTGCCATGTTATTGGCCGGTGTTGAAACAATTGCTCATTTTGATGTAATGGCAACGCTTATCAAATTCAGCGCTGTTACTATTGCTGATGCCATCAAAAGAAGCCTTCTTGCTTCAGAATCTTATACGATTTATACCAGTGGGGGGGGCATGCACAATCCATTACTGATGGATCATCTTCAAAAATTATTACCAGGATTTAGTTTTTGTACAACGGATACACTTGCTATCAATCCCGATGCTAAAGAAGCTTTGTTATTTGCCATCCTGGCCAATGAATGTGTTGCCGGTGGCGATACTATTATTGGTAATGGCAGTTCCGATATTCCTTATGTTAGTATGGGTAAGATCAGCTTTCCCGGCTAAACATTAAAAAAGGTACTGTGCAAGAACACAGTACCCCGATGGTATATATAGAGTAGTTGTATTATTTTCTTGATTTTGAAAACACACTAACCATACCCATTTTTGTAATTTCCAATACTATGGTTTCGCCTGCTTTTTTAAAAGAAACATAGAAGTTTTTTTCATTAGATGCATCGGTAAATTCCATACAATCCTTAACCTGGTATTCCGGAAAAGTATATTTGGTGGTAATGGTTTCTAAACCGGCCTTGGGTAATTTATCAAAAGCCAAATCCTTACTGGTCCCAATCAATTCACCATTTATATCATAAAAGGCATTTACTTTTTCATTGCCCAGTTGGAAACTCACTTTGTCAAATCGGCCTTCTGTTTTCCAGGATACATTCTTTGCTTTACTGAAAGAAGCAACAAAATGCTCATTCACTTTGGCACTAACAGTTCTTGGAGAAGCGAAAGCGGATAATGTAATAGCAAATACAAAAAGAGCGGTGGTAAAAAACTTTTTCATAACAGTTGTTTTAATTTTTTATAATAGGTTATTTGTTTATTTCAATTTGATAGGTCAAAAATAGAAACGAACAATTAATAGACGGGTCAGATTGTGATTAGTTACAGCCTAAGTAAGCCCAATTGTATGAGTGGTGTTAACGTAAATGTTAACGAAAATTTGTAATAGCCCAATAGTCAATGCCAGAAAGCATTACAGGCTATTTCTTAATAAAATCCTAAAGGATATTTTTCTGTGATGGCGAAGGGTATGCGGTGTTGAGGGTGGGATGAACGGTTAAAAGAAGTTTAGGGTTTTGAATTTTGAGTTTTGAGTTTGGGGGTCACCATGAAAATTTTAGAATAGTCATCTGATTCTTTAACGCTAAACCCTAAACTCAAAACCCAAAACTTCTCTTATTTCTGAATAGTAGGATAATGATCTATTGTTTCAAAAACATAACGCTTATCTGCTTTTAGGATGGATAAGAACCTCCTTAGGGTATCAGCGAACTGTTTTTTCTCGAATAAGCGATCGTGTGACAGGATTACTATAGCATTTGGTTGGTTAGTGGTTTCGTCGTCGAATTTCTGGTTGATTCTTTTTACCATCTCGTCAGCACTCTCTTTGGGTTCTTTCTTTTTGCCATTCTGGTTCCATTCCAGATCCCAGCCTACAATTTTGTAACCCAATGAATCCAGTTTTTTAACCAAAGGTGTATTCACTTTTTGCCCCTCCATCACACCATTGGCAGCCCAGCCATTATTGCCCGGAAGGCGAATGATCTTTACAGGTATTTTCAAATCGGCCTCATTCTTTAAAAAATCGTTCAGGGCACTATCTGTCATAGCTGGTGAATAAAACTTACTGTATTGGTCCCTGAAACCATGACTGAAACTATGGTTCGCCAATAAAAATTGCGGATAAGCAGCACGAATAGAATCGATCAGCCTTCTCTTGGCAGGTCCTAAAAGGTTAAAACCTACTGCGAAAAAAGTTGCTTTAACGCCTTCTGATTTAAAAACTTCTTTACAGTTAATAGTGCCGGGTGGCTGTGGAGAATCATCCCAGGTAAGGTAGATATATCTTTTTGTTGGATCAAGTTTTACAGAAGACCCTGGAACCAGTGAAGTTGTTGCGTTGGCAGAACTGTCTGGGTTTGCATTTTTATCTGCACTATTGTTATTACAGGAAGCTAAAATGGATAAAACCAATAAAGAAAAAGAAGTACGGGTTAACCAAAGAAAATATTTCATATTCGTCTCATTATTTTGGCAAATATAGGTTGCTTAAAAAAGAGGAGATGGCTTATTTATCCTCACTTGAGTGACAAGATAATTTGCCCTATTCATTTATGCACATTTATATGGTTGGATTCAAAATAATGCTTACCTGAATCTGCCTGAAATGGTATAGGCAACTCTATCATTGACCCTTCGGAAAATATCATCGTTGATCTTTCTTATTTTTTTTACTCTCCTGCTGGCTAATAGTTGTCCTTCCTTATCGTAATACTGCGGTTGCGAGTAAAATGTGAGGATATAATATTTTTCGGCTAAAAAAGGGAAACGAAAAGCCACATGCCTGATCGACATCAGTACCAGTGATTGTTCCACATCATTTGCATAATAATCCAGGTTATTGATCCAGCTGCAATGAATTTTCTTCATCTGCTCCAAAAGTTGTAAGGTATTGGCAACTTTAAATCCATACTTGGTTAAACTGTCTTTCAATCTCGGTTCGTTTATTTCAAATTCATAAATATATCTCAAGGTGTCGGTGATAAACTCGATGGAGATATAGTTAAACGACCTGTCGGTAAAAGCTACTGAAAAGTGTTTCTTTTTATCTATTTCACGGTAATTCTTTTCTATATCAATCAGGCTTGCTTTATTTTCGTAGTAATAGTTTGCCGTAAATGTTTTGGGTGTGGCACAACCCAGCAAAAGCAATGCCAATAGTAGGGATAGTGAATATGAAAAAAAATTAGTTGGCATTCCTGGACTTTGGTGTGATATGGGTAACCCCAAATATGAGTTTCTTCAAATATTTTTCAGTGAATTCCTGCCGGCTTTTGAAACCATAATCCCAATAAGTAATAGCAATTTTATCTCCCACTTCTTCTATTTGTAGCAGAATGATAAAATGGGTTGGCACACTGAGTCTCACTTGTGCATGATTCTTTTTATACAACCTGGGATTATTCAAATAAAGTGCAACAGTGCCAGTTTCTAACCTCTCGGATAAGTAAGTATAAATATCCCTGATGCCAGGTCTGAAAAGATCTGAACCTACAGCTTCTGTTTCATAATTAAAAAGCCTTCTGATCATCCGGTTAAATTTGGCATAATTAACAGAAGCCCACAATTTATTTTCATCACCAGTATGGTATTGGCGGTCTAACATATTTACATATCCTTTAAAATGATCTGCTAATGTGAGAAACCATACCTGATCTGCATCCCTGATATCTAACTCTCCCTTAAAATTTAAGGTTCCGGCAGCCCTCCTTATTTCTAGGGATGGTTCAAAATACTCCTTACCGTAAATTGCTTTACCTTTTTCAAAAATGTCTACCATAAAACGAACATAGTTCAGTGGGTCAAAATGTAGCGGCAAAAAAGAATACGCTGCATAGGAACAAAAATTGGTGCTGCTTCCTTCATAAATACCCAAAGGGTTTTCTATGTTCTTGCGCAGGTTTGCGTAATACCTAACTGCATTTATTTCAGGCCAGTATAAACTGGTAGTTTGCTTTTTGTGTTTTGTTAAAAAATCAAGGGCCTGCTTTACTGTTGAAAAAGGGGTCGTGTCTAATTTTTCTGCTGCAAAAAGGTAGTTGGGGTAACCAAAATAAAACAGTACTGATAGGAATAAGGATAAAATATTTCTACTAATATGGTTGGTTAAACTTGTCAATTATCGTATCAGTTTGCCAATACTGCTTAATGGAAAGTTAGTTATTGATAGGCATCTTGCCCTAAATACATTTCAAGCATGATGTAAGGAACAAAAAAAGCCCGCTTACAAAAAGCGGGCCCGGTGTTATTTTATTCATTTCGTTTTTCAACGATAGGTAAAGATTAATACCTGTAAAGATCGGCTTTAAAAGGACCGTTCTTAGAAATACCCAGGTATTCTGCCTGCGCGTCTGTTAATACGTCCAATACAGCACCTACTTTAGCAAGGTGTAAAAAGGCAACTTTCTCATCCAGGTGTTTGGGTAATACATAAACCTTGTTCTCGTAGTTGCTATGGTTTTTCCATAACTCAATCTGAGCAAGGGTTTGGTTAGAGAAGGAGTTACTCATTACGAAGCTTGGGTGACCGGTAGCACAACCCAAGTTAACCAATCTGCCTTCCGCTAAAAGGATAATATCTTTTCCATCGATGGTATAAAGATCAACCTGTGGTTTGATGGTATTTTTGGTTTCACCGTAGTTATTGTTTAACCAGGCAACATCAATTTCAATATCAAAGTGACCGATATTACAAACGATCGCTTTGTCCTTCATAGCACGGAAATGCTTTTCAGTGATCAGGTCTCTGCAACCGGAAGCAGTTACAATAATATCCGCTTCTTTCACCGCTTCAGCCATTGGCTTTACTTCAAAACCTTCCATTGCTGCCTGTAAAGCACAGATAGGATCTATTTCAGTAACAATTACCCTGCAACCAGCACCTTTTAAAGAAAGGGCAGAACCCTTACCTACATCACCGTAACCACCTACTACTGCTATCTTACCAGCCATCATTACATCAGTAGCACGACGAATCGCATCTACCAAAGATTCCTGACAACCATATTTGTTATCGAATTTAGATTTGGTAACAGAATCATTTACATTGATCGCAGGTATAGGTAAAGTACCTTTTGCCATACGCTCATATAAACGGTGCACACCTGTTGTTGTTTCTTCTGATAAACCTTTGATATTAGCGATCAGTTCAGGGTATACATCAAATACCATATTGGTTAGATCACCACCGTCATCCAGGATCATGTTCAAAGGACGATCAGCACCACCAAAGAATAAGGTTTGCTCAATACACCAGTCAGCTTCAGCCTGTGTTTGACCTTTCCAGGCAAATACACCAATACCTGCAGCAGCAATAGCAGCAGCAGCTTGGTCCTGCGTAGAGAATATATTGCAAGAACTCCATTTTACTTCAGCACCCAATGCAGTCAATGTTTCAATTAACACAGCTGTTTGAATGGTCATGTGTAAACAACCGGCAACACGTGCACCTTTTAAAGGCTGGCTTGGACCGTATTCTGCACGGATAGACATAAGACCTGGCATTTCTGCCTCTGCAAGACGAATTTCTTTGCGGCCCCAATCGGCTAAACTCATATCAGCTACTTTATAAGGCAGGCTGAAATCAATGGATTTGGTAAGAGTTGACATAATTATGTTTTTGTATGGTGCAAATGTAGTTTTACAGGATAAAAATGCATAATATTTATAAATTTTGGAATAAATAGGCATAAAATATACCTTTAGGCAGCATAAATGTTTAATTCATCATGGCAAAATCATCCCAAACAGCCGAATCCACTAACCAAAGTTTTACACTGGATGAAAAGGATATGGCTATCCTAAGAACGCTACAGCAGAATGCCAGGGCAACCGTAAAAGAAATAGCGGAAAAAGTACATCTTAGTACCACACCTGTTCATGAAAGGATCAAGCGCATGGAGGAGACTGGCGTTATCAGGCAATATGCAACATTGGTAGATCATTCTAAAGTTCGAAAAGGATTAATGGTGATCTGTTATGTTTCGCTGAAACAACATAATAAAAATGCGGGTGCCAAATTCATCAAAAGCATTTTGGAAATGCATGAAGTAATTGAATGTTATAATATCTCCGGCGAATTTGACTTTATGCTGAAAGTAGTAGAGGAAAGTATGGATGCTTATTACGACTTCCATGTAAACAAATTAAGTCAGGCCGAAAATATCGGGCATGTGCAAAGTGTATTTGTAATGGGTATTATCAAACAGACGCATGTACTGGTGCATTAAGTTGTAAATAAAATTTAAGGTGTTGGGCTATTAAAATAAACAATCCAAGCAGCGCTAATTATCATAAGTAATTATAACCCTTGTTGTTTTTGCTATCTTACTTTTACATTTTTAGTATTACAACCATAACCAGGCACGCAGGGTTATTAGCCATTTTTTACTGGTAAATGATAAGGAAGTGGACGTTTCAAAATCTACTGAAGTTTTTCTGGAAAGGGATGCTAAACTATCATCAAAATGATTAGGATAGATATCCGAATAGACGAAAAAAAGCTGCAATTTTTATGGAAGAAACACAAACCGGCTTTGCGGTAAAAGAATGGGTTCTCTCTCTTTACTTCATTGGAAGGAGATACCCACTAGAAACCTTGAACAATATTGGCGCCATTCTGCGGTTGCGCCCCCCCCAAAAAAAAATTAAGAACAGCATGCTATAAATGAAAAGTAGCCAGAATTGATTCTTTATTTTTTCAAAAGCTCATTTTAATTAAGCTGATAAATGTTGCAAGCTTTCCTGAATGGTTCTGATTCTTGCTTCTGCATCGGCCATTTTTTTCTTTTCCAGATCTACCACTTCCTGTTTTGCATTTTGCACAAAGCGTTCATTACTTAATTTTTTCTGCACTGTTTCTAAAAACCGCTGTTGGTGTTCCAGGTCTTTCAGTAATTCTGCCTTTAAGGAGGTTTCATCCAGTACTACATTTGTTTCCAGGTAAAACTTGTCCTGTTCTACAGCTACTACAATAGATTGAGCAATACTGGTGTTAGTATAGTTGATCGTTTCTGCATTCACCTGTTTTTTCAGGATATTTTCTATCGCCTTATAACCAGATTGGTTCTGGGTTTGGATAAATAATTGAATACTGTCTTTAGGTTTAACCTGGTTTTTATTTCTGGCATCACGTAATGCAGATACCACTTTCTTTAATAATTCTCCGGATTCTAATATGGTTTGATCAAAGGCTTTGAGTTTTTTGGTCTGTTTAACACAAAGGTCTTCTGTCTGTTCCCTTAATAAATGATACATCTCTTCAGTAATGAAAGGCATGAATGGATGTAACAGTTCCATCAGGCTTTCAAAATAATTGACTGTTTGCTCATATACTTCGGTATCTACCGGTTGTTCAAAACCAGGCTTCACCCATTCCAGGTACCAGCTGCAGAAATCATCCCATACAAGTGAATAGATGGTCTTTAAGGCTTCACTCAAACGGAATTGCTGCATCATCTCTTCAACTTCCGCCCTTACCTGCTGTAATCGATTATCAAACCAGTTGATGGAAAAATTAGGCTTCGCTTTTATTAGCTTTTCCTGTTCATTTTGTTGTACAAGAACCCTGGACTCCCATCCTTTGATGAGTTTCAGGGCATTCCACAATTTGTTATTGAAGTTTCTACCCTGTTCTAAGGCAGATTCATCAAACAAAATATCATTGCCGGCAGGAGAGGCGATCATAATGCCAAATCTTACGGCATCAGCACCGTACTGGTCTATTAATCCCAACAGATCAGGAGAGTTCCCCAAACTCTTACTCATCTTTCTTCCCTGCTTATCCCGAACAATACCTGTAAAATAAACATCACGGAAGGGTAGCTGTTGCTTGTATTCAAAGCCTGCCATGATCATTCTGGCAACCCAGAAGAAAATGATCTCGGGTGCAGTAACCAGGGTATTGGTAGGATAGTAATAACTAACTTCTTTATTTCCGGGATCGGATAATCCTTTGAAGACTTCAAAAGGCCATAACCAGCTGGAGAACCAGGTATCCAAACAATCTTCATCCTGTTTAATGTCAGCAATAGTTAAGGCTGGCTGATTTGTTTTTAACATTTCAAAAGCATCTTCCAAAGAAAGGGCAACTGCAAAACTACCATCAGGTGCATAATAGGCGGGTATTCTATGTCCCCACCATAATTGCCTGCTGATACACCAATCTTTGATATTCTCCATCCAGTGGCGGTAGAGATTTTTAAATTTAGCAGGATGAAAATTGATCTCTTCCTCCATTACAGATGCCAGCGCAGGTGCTGCCATTTTTTGCATACTTACCCACCACTGTAAACTTAAGCGGGGCTCTACCACCGCATCTGTTCTTTCGCTAAAACCCACCTGATTGGTGTATTCTTCTATTTTAACCAAATGACCAGCAGCTTCTAATTGCGGGATGATTTTTTTGCGTACATCCATTCTATCTTCACCAACAAACAATTGCGCAGCATCACTTAAGGTACCATCATCATTCATGGTATCAATGATTTCCAATTGGTATTTCTGTCCCAATTGGTAGTCGTTCATATCATGTGCAGGCGTTACTTTCAAGGCACCAGTACCAAAATCCAGCGCCACATAATCATCAGCAATAATGGGGATCCTGCGATTAATCAATGGTACAAAAGCAAATTTTCCATGCAAGTGTTTGTATCTTTCATCTGTTGGATTTACGCAAATGGCAGAATCTCCCAGAATGGTTTCTGGTCTCACTGTTGCAATAGTAATCCCATTCTCTGCTGAAATTGGAAGCGGATTTCCTTCTGCATCCGCCAATTGGTAACGAACATAATAGAGCTTACTTTGAACTTCTTTGTAAATCACTTCCTCATCACTCAATGCCGTCTTTGCCCTTACATCCCAGTTGATCATTCTTTTGCCGCGGTAAATCATTCCTTTCTGGTGGAGGTCTATGAATACTTTGATAACCGACTGGTAATAATCCGGATCCATGGTAAAGGAAGTCCGGTCCCAATCAAGACTGCAGCCAAGCTTCTTTAATTGCTGTAAAATGATGCCGCCATATTTTTCTTTCCATTCCCAGGCATAGTTCAAAAATTCATCCCTGCTTAAGGATGATTTGGTGATACCTCTTTCCCGCAGCATGGCTACTACTTTTGCTTCTGTAGCAATAGATGCGTGATCTGTGCCGGGTACCCAGCAGGCATTTTTGCCCTGCGACCTGGCCCTGCGAATCAATATATCCTGAATGGAGTTATTTAAACAATGCCCCATATGCAATACGCCGGTAACATTTGGGGGCGGTATCACAATGGTATAGGGTTCCCTTTCATCAGGCGTACTTTTGAAATATCCTTTATTCATCCAATGTTCATACCATCGGGCTTCTACTTCATTGGGTATGTAATTCTTACTTAATTCCATAAAACGTTCATTTGGAGATGCTTTATAGCAAATAATCCTATCGTTAACTTTTAAGGTAAATGAGAGATAACTGTAGGTTTGCCAATAAATTGTGGGCAAAAGTAAGGAAAAGCCTTCTTGCTTGGGGACTAAGCAGGGCTAGAAAATGAGAATCAGTAATCTAATGCCGAGATTACCAGGTAAGCGTTTGAACAGTTTTTTCCATTACCGTAGTAGTGAAAACAGGATTTATATTGGTAGACAAAGAAGAAACGCCAGATTCGGGGTTAATGACCTGTTGTTGTATCACAAGACCAGAACAACAATCCTTTACTTTTTTCACAATTTTACTAGCAGGATTACCCCTGTTAATATTACAGGAACAAAAAGCCATGATGAGCAGAAAAGGTAAAAATCGTTTCATAAACAAAATTGCTTGGTAAAAGTAAACAGTAATCACCTCAAAACAGGTTACTCACTGTTAAATAAGGCTAACGTTTCTGTATTTAAATAGTTACAGGAGACTGCTCATTTTTTTATTAGTGGACGGGAAGTGAGGAATATTACAGATTTCTGTAAATAAATAGTTTGTTTTTAAGTTTCTATGCCACACATTGTAAAAAAATCAGTAGAAATAGAATTTCTTTGCCGAATTTCATTCGTATAAACAAGTAAATGCAGTTTGCAATAGTAGATATAGAAACTACCGGTGGTTTTCCACAACAACATGGTATAACTGAGATCGCGATCGTTTTACACAACGGTCTTGAAATTGAAGGGAAATACCAAACCCTGGTAAATCCACATCAACCCATACCACCTTTTATAGCTAATATGACCGGGATCTCGGATGCTATGGTAGCCGTTGCGCCCTCATTTGAAGAAGTTGCCCCCCGAATATTTCAATTATTACAGGATAGGGTATTTGTAGCACACAATGTAAATTTTGACTTTTCTTTTGTGAAGTTTCACTTGCAAGAAGCTGGTTTTCATTTACAAACGCCCAAACTTTGTACCATCAGGCTTAGTAGAAAAGTATTTCCAGGCTATCGAAAATATGGTTTGGGGCATCTGTGCAGGGAGCTGGGTATTGTGATTGAAGACAGGCATAGGGCTTATGGCGATGCGCTGGCAACAACCAAGGTTTTAGACCTGGTTCTGCAAAATAATGGTGGGATGGTGATTAAAGAAATGCTGAAAAAGGAAAATAAAAACCAACTCCTGCCTCCCAATCTTGCTGAACAACAGGTGCAGAAATTGCCTGCATTACCGGGTGTTTATTATTTCCATGATGTAAAAGGAAAAGTGATTTATGTGGGAAAGGCCAAAAATTTGAAAAAAAGGGTAGTGAGTCATTTTACCGGCTTAGACGCTTCTAAAAAAAGGCAGGATTTTTTAAGAAATATTCACCAGGTTACCCATGCGGTTTGTCCATCGGAATTTATTGCCTGCCTACTGGAAAGTGTGGAAATTAAAAGGTTATGGCCTATCCACAACAAAAGCCAGAAAAGGTATGAGCAACTATGGGGGATCTATCTTTTTGAAGACAGCAGAGGCTATTTAAGATTGGCCATCGACAAAAAAAATAAGTTTGCTACACCCGTTGCCAGTTTTGCTTTGCTCACAGATGCGCACAGGCAATTATGGAAAATGGTGAGGGAATTTACTTTACATCCGGTACTCTGTTTTTTGGATAGTTCCGAAATCAATGAGCTTCCGGAAATGAAGGCTTATAATGATGCAGTAAAGCAGTCCATTACTTGGATCCAATCCCAAAAAGAAACCTTTATTATTCGCGACCAGGAAGGATGTGTTTTGGTAGAGAGTGGCAAATTCTATGGGATGGGTAAGATTCCGCATCATGTGGAATTTTTAGAATTGGCAACTATCAAAGAACAGTTGGTTGAATATCCTGAAAACGAAGTGATCAAATCCATGATACGCAATTTTACAGAAAGGTATCCGGCAAAAGTGGTTAGGATTGCCTAATGGATTTTAGTTTTATTGCCCAAGGCATAATCTGTCAAGCTTTTCATGGTATTCATTTTCTCAATTTTTTCTTTCAATTTCTACGCTTACATTCGCCTCCCTAAAATTAATCAAGCAGCAGGTTAAGCCTGCTAAAACATAGCCTTATTTCATGTCCGATTTCGCGCCCATTATCGCATCAAAGATTCAGATTTCAAAAAAACAGGTAGAAGCAGTTTTACAATTATTTGCGGAGGGTTCTACCATACCCTTTATAGCCAGATACCGGAAAGACAAGACCGGAGGCTTGGATGAAGTGCAGGTTTTACAGATACAGGATGAAGCCAAATTTCTCAAGGAATTTGCAGAGCGGAAAACTTTTATTGAAAAGTCGATCACCGAGCAAGGCAAGATGACGGATTATTTACAGGGAAAACTGGATGCAGCCCATACCATTGTTGAACTGGAAGACATCTACTTGCCTTATAAATCTAAAAGGAAAACCAAAGCGCAAATTGCAAGGGAAAATGGCCTGGAACCCTTGGCTACATTGATGTTGGCGCAAACTGAAACAGATATTTTGCTAGAGGCTGGTAAATATATTTCGGAAAAAGTGCTTACAACAGAAGATGCTTTGCAAGGTGCAAGGGATATTATTGCAGAAATGGTGAATGAGGATATATCATTGCGAACAAAGCTCAGGAGGCATTTTGAATTACATGCTACCTTTCAAAGTAAAGTGCTTGCTGATAAGGAAACGGAAGGCATCAAGTACAAAGATTATTTTGATTACAGCGAACCCATTCACAAAATTCCTTCTCATAGAATCATGGCAGCACTGCGCGGATTTCTGGAAGGATTTCTGCGTATCTCCATTGCTCCGGTTGAAACAGAAGCACTTGAAATACTGGAGAAGGATTATGTAAAAGCATTAACACCCTCTTCCGAACATGTAAAAAAAGCGATACGTGATGCTTATCGCCGACTCATGCAGCCTAGTTTGGAAAGCGAGTGCAGAACCGCTTTGAAACAAAAAGCAGATGAAGAAGCCATCAATGTATTTGCAGAAAATCTCCGTCAACTATTGTTAAGTGCGCCTTTGGGAAGTAAAAGGGTACTTGCCATAGATCCCGGTTATAGAAGTGGTTGTAAAGTGGTATGTCTTGATGAAAAAGGCGATCTAAAAAAAAAAGACCTGATCTATATTCATGAAAACAACCGGTTACAGGAAAGTGAACATAAGATCAGAACCCTGGTTCAAACCTATGCCATTGAAGCATTTGCGATAGGCGATGGAACTGCAGGCAGAGAAACCGAACAGTTTATTAAAAAACTTCAACTTGGTCTGCCCGTTTATTTGGTAAATGAAGACGGTGCTTCCGTTTATTCAGCTTCTGATATTGCGAGAGAAGAATTTCCTGAACAGGATTTAACGGTTAGGGGTTCGGTAAGCATTGGCAGGCGACTAATGGATCCTTTGGCTGAATTGGTTAAGATAGACCCCAAAAGTATTGGTGTGGGTCAATACCAGCACGATGTAAACCCTTTTAGAATTAAAGAGCGGCTAGACCAAACAGTGATCAGTTGTGTAAATGCTGTTGGCGTTAACCTGAATACGGCCAGTAAACATTTATTGGCTTATGTAAGCGGGATAGGCAATAGCCTTGCTGAAAACATAGTAAAGCACAGAACCGAATTAGGCAAATTTTCCAGCAGGGAAGAGTTATTGCAGGTACCCCGACTGGGCGCAAAAGCCTTTGAACAATGTGCAGGATTTTTGCGGATCAAAGATGGTCAGCAGCCACTGGATGCAAGTGCTGTTCATCCGGAGACTTATGTGATTGTTGAAAAAATGGCAATAGATCTGGGATTAGCAGTTAAGGATCTTATTGGCAATGAACTGATTTTGAAAAAAGTTGAGCCTAAAAAATATACCACAGAACAGTTTGGTGAATTAACCATACATGACATTTTGAATGAATTAAAAAAGCCGGGACTGGATCCGAGAAATGATATCGAAACATTTGAATTTGCAGGTATTTATTCCATAGATGATGTAAGAGAAGGTATGGAAGTGCCGGGTGCTGTTACCAACCTTACCCGCTTTGGAGCGTTTATTGATATTGGTGTTAAGCAGGACGGGCTGGTTCATGTAAGCGAAATAGCCCATAAATATATCAGTGATCCCGGCGAAGTACTGAAGCTGGGTCAAAAAGTGAAAGTAAAAATACTGGCTGTAGATGCGATCCGCAAAAGAATTACCCTTTCCATCAAACAAACAGAGGCCGCACCTCTTAAGCAATCTGGTAAAGAAAAGGGTTATATAAAACCGCCAGAGAAAACGGTAGAAGACGCTTTGCAAATGCTAAAAAAGCGATTCGGGAAATAAATAAAACTGAATACACTATCTTGTTAAAAATTAAGGAAATGAAAAAAATATTTTTTACGAGTATCCTATTTGTTTGCTTTGTTAGCCTTCAGGCACAAACAAAAGTGAATCCCGTTATCAAAAATTTTGGAACGGTTACAGAAGTCCCTTTTTCCTTAGAAAATCCGGATACGAAGCTTGACTATAGAGTAGTGGTAGAAGTGAGTTCCGATAATGCAAAGCCCGAAATGGTGCATGAGTTTTTTGAGAAAGTAGCGGCCATTGTTAACCTCCATGCTTTGGGTGGTGTACCTGCAAAGAAATTACATGTGGCAATGGTTATACATGGTCCTGCAGCTCAATATGTTTTGAATGATGAAGCCTACAAGAAAAAATTTAATTCTTCCAATCCCAATACACCCTTGTTCAAAGAATTAAAAGAAGCGGGCGTTAAAATATTCGTGTGCGGTCAATCGCTCAATAAACGCAATGTATCTCCAGATGCAGTTGCACCAGAAGTTACTCCTGCTTTGTCTGCTATAACCACCCTTACCACTTATCAGTTAAAGGGGTATTCATTTTTAAAATATTGAGGTTGGTATAATTAGGAACAACGCAAACTATCATCCAAGATTTATTGCTTTGATCTCATTGTTTCTAATAATAGAAGTGACTTTGTGTACATCTGATCTTTCCAAACACGCTGTCAATTTCAATCTGCCAATCATTCCATTAGCGCTTGTAATAATTACATTTCTATTATAAAATTTTAAAACACCTGATCAATGGGTTATGCCAGTTTTATTTTTTTACCTGTTTGTGCAGATTCATAAATGGCCATAAGTATCCGCATATCTCGCAATCCTTCTTCCCCAGACGCATGAGCGGGGAATTTATGGTATTCAGTCAATTCTTTGCAGAAGCCTTGCAGCATCACTGTTTGGTGGTGCACTACAGGCAGGTTTAATTCTCCCTGACTGGTTCTTCCTTTAAGCGGACCGTAGCCATAAGCCGGACCCAATTGTATCCAGCCATTATTGGCTGAAACATAAAGCTGCTCTATGTTTGATTTATAGGAGCTGAAACCGTTTACCATCGCATCTCCGGGAAATTGCATCTGCCAGGATATCGATTCTTCTACGGTTGTAAATCTTTCCTTGTCAGTGATGGGTCCAAATTGAGCGGTTACCCATAATGGTTCTTCGCCTAAAACATAACGGGATGCCTGAACACAATAAATGCCTACATCCATTAAGGGGCCTCCGCCTGCCAATTCTTTTTTCAAACGCCATTGTGTTGGGTTGCCAATACTGAAACCAAAATTGGTTTGAACAAAACGAACATCGCCCAGAACCTTTTTTTGGCTTAGCCTCATCACTTCCTGCGTAAAAGGTTCAAAATGCAATCGATAGCCAATGCCTAATTGCACACCCGCATTCTTGCAAGCCTGAACCATTTCTTCCGCTTCTTTTACCGAAACCGACATAGGTTTTTCGCAGAGCACATGTTTGCCTGCTTTGGCGGCCCTCAGTACAAATTCATGATGCATGGAATTGGGTAAAACCACATACACAATATCAATGTCTTTGTTATTAGCTATCTCATCAAAGTTTTGATAGTTGTAAATATTCTTTTCGGGGATCTGGTATTTTTGTTTCCATTCAGCGGCTTTAGCAGGAGTGCCTGTAACAATGCCAGCAAGGTAACAATTATCTGTTTGCGACAATGCCACTGCCAGTTGATTTTTGGAATAGCTGCCTAAACCAACTAAGGCAATACCAAGTTTCTTTTGATTTTTTTGTAGCGATGAATGCGCCTGCAGGAATCCTGCAGGGAATGCCGATGCAATCAAAGAACCTCCCACACCTAATCCAATCTGCTGGAGAAAGGAACGTCTTGAATTTTTGGTCATCATATGAATGGATTAAGATGAATTTATTCCTTTAAATTAATCAGTCCCATCTTAGTTTCAAACAATTCAATAAGTTTTATTTCTTAGTCAGCATTTAATATACAGGGTTTACACCTACATAGTTCAATGGGGTTATGGCTTTCAATTCTTTTTTTATAGCTGTACTTACTTTAAGTGTTTTAATAAAATCGTGTATCGATTGTTTATTGATACCTGCATTGCCCCTGGTAAGTTCTTTCAGTGCTTCGTAAGGATTGGGGTAATTCTCTCTTCTTAAAATTGTTTGAATGGCTTCCGCAACTACTGCCCAGTTATTTTCCAGGTCTGCCTTTATTTTGGTTTCATTTAAAACAAGTTTGCCCAATCCTTTTTCAAGCGATTTTAAGGCAAGGGTAACATGTGCAATGGGAACGCCCATATTCCGCAATACTGTTGAATCTGTGAGGTCTCTTTGCAATCTGCTAATGGGCAATTTGCCTGATAGGTGCTCCAGTAGGGCATTTGCCATGCCTAAATTACCTTCCGCATTTTCAAAATCTATCGGGTTAACTTTATGAGGCATAGCAGAAGAACCTACTTCGCCTTTCTTGGTTTGTTGTTTAAAATAATCCATACTGATATAGGTCCAGATATCCCTGCATAAATCGATCAGTATATTATTGATCCTTTTGATCGCATCAAAATGTGCAGCAAGACTATCGTAATGTTCAATCTGAGTAGTAAACTGCATACGTTGCAAACCCAGAACACCTTCTACAAAATTATTGCCCAGTAGCACCCAGTTTTTTTTGGGGAATGCAATATGGTGTGCATTAAAATTTCCTGTTGCCCCGCCAAATTTGGCTGCATAGGGAATGCTGGAAAAAAGTTCTATCTGGTTATGCAATCTTTCCACAAAAACCATGAACTCTTTTCCCAGTCGGGTAGGGGAAGCTGCCTGGCCATGTGTTCTTGCGAGCAATGGAATTGCTTTCCACTCAACTGCTAATTGGTAAATTTTGTTTTGCAGGTTGATAATTGAAGGCAGGTATTCATGCTCCATGCAATGTTTCCAGCTAAGGGGTATGGCCGTATTATTGATATCCTGAGAGGTGAGTCCGAAATGTATCCATTCTTTCAAAGGAGCGATACCGGCCTTATCCAGTTGTTCTTTCAAAAAATATTCTACCGCTTTTACATCATGGTTGGTAATAGATTCGATCTGTTTGATCTGCCTTGCATCATCCATGCTAAAATCGTCCATTACTTTTTTCAACTGAAGCCTTGCTTTTGGTGCCAGCTTAAAAAATTTATTGTCAGACAGGAAAAAGAAGTATTCCATCTCTACCATAACCCGGTAACGGATCAAAGCATATTCAGAAAAAAATTCATCCAGGTGGTTTACCTGTTTGCGGTAACGTCCGTCGATGGGTGAAATGGCTGTAAGGTGGTTGAGTTCCATGCGTTTGTATAATTTATCAGGAATAAATCCTAATGATTAGTTGCGAATTGGTTTTCTTTGCTGCAAATTTAGCCGAATTGAACAAGAGATTACGCATTGGTGCTGTAAGTTATTTAAATACATTACCCTTATTATTTGGCGTTAAGCGATCCGGGCTTATGGATAAGATAGACCTGGTTGAGGATTATCCTTCCCGAATTGCTTCCATGTTAATCAATGATGATATAGATGCAGGTTTGGTACCGGTGGCCATTATCCCACTTTTGAAGGAAGCCCAAATTATTACTGATTACTGTATTGGCACGGATGGAGAAGTTGCTTCAGTGGCCATTTTTAGTGAAGTGCCCATGGAAGAGATCACTACTTTGTTGCTCGACTATCAAAGTCGTACTTCTGTAATGCTTGCAAAAATTTTACTAAAAGAATATTGGCATATTCAGCCTGAGTTGGTTGATGCCGGAGAGGATTTCAGGGATAGCATCAAGGGAAATGTGGCTGCTTTGGTTATTGGTGATCGTGCCCTGGAACAGCTAAAAATATCCCGCTACCACTATGATTTGGGAACTGCCTGGAAAAACCATACAGGACTGCCTTTTGTATTTGCTTTATGGGTAGCCAATAAACCAATAGCTGAAGATTTTTTAGATGCTTTCAACAGAGCCAATGGTTATGGTATAGCACATATGGAGGAAGTGATTGCTGAAAATCCTTATTCCCACTATCCGCTGGAAACTTATTATAAAAAAAATATCGAGTATCAGTTAGAAGCTAAAAAAAGAGAAGGTCTTTCCCTTTTTTTAGACAAGCTAAAACAATTCTGAATGGTTCGAATATATTGAGTTAAGTCAGCTTATACCCCATATTCTATAATTTTACTTATGGCTTCCATTTCCATCATTACCATTTGTTTCAATAACCTCGCAGATTTACAAAAAACCTGTGTTTCGGTTGATGCCCAAATTGAGCTTCCCTTCGAGCATTGGATCATAGATGGTTCTACCAATAATGAGATTGAGAACTGGCTTTTACATACACCACAACCTGGCTATCGGAAAAGTTTACATGAAAGGGATAAAGGAATTGCAGATGCATTCAATAAGGGGATAGGAAAGGCTGCAGGCCCCATCACACAATTATTGAATTCGGGCGATATATTAGCCCAAAATGATGTACTGGTGAATGTTTCAGCCATTTTTGAGAAAAATCCTTCTTTGCAATGGATCAGTGGAAAAATACGCATGATTCGTGCAGGTAAAGAAGTGGTGGTGGGAAAAGCTTTTGAAAAATCAAAATTATACAGGGGAATGCGCAGCGTTTCCCATCCAACCTGGTTTGTGAAGAAAGAAGTGTATGAAAGGGTTGGTTTGTTTAAAAGCGATTATAAAATTGCCATGGATTACGACCTGATGTGCCGGTTAAAAGCAGAACCTTATGCCTTTCTTCCCAAAGAAATCGTTGTATTTGATGATGCAGGTATCAGTTCTACCCGATACCTTGATTCACTCAGGGAAAGCAGGGTTGTGTATGAGTCTTATTTTGGTTACTCCTTTTTATTAGTGCTTTGGCAATGGCGCCTTATGCTATTACATTATCTCCTGCAAACAAAAGGAGGTAAGTGGTTATTTGATTGGAAGAAAAAAATGGGTTGGGAAAATGCTTAATCCGATGTACTGGAAAAATGGTGGTGAATGGCTAAGATCATTTTTTCAGGTTTTACAAGTGAATAAGGTATCCGTACAACGAATTCATATTTTTCTTTTACCAGCTTAGGGTTACTCAATTCCTTTTCAACATCATCAGGATAAAGTGCATAACAATCTGTTGTGATCTCTAAAGGATAGGGCGCAAACCGTCCATATTGCGATCCGTTGAAAGCCCCGAAAACAGGGCATCCTGCAGCTACAGCCAAATGAACGGAACCTGTGTCAACAGATAACAAACAGCTGGCTTTATGCATCACTGAAAGCATTTCCACCAAATTTGTTTTACCTGTTAGGTTAATGTAGGGATGGTAGTATTGACTGCAAAATGATTCCGTATAAACTTCATCAGAATGGGTACCGCAAACGATGGCTGTCCAGCCATACTGTTCAAACAGAAAATTGCTTACAGCAATAAAACTTTCTGTTGGCCATATCCGCATCCTGCTTCTGGAGCCCGGGAAAACGATAAAGTAATTATGGGGTAAAGATTCTGAATAATCTGGAATCAAAGAATGATCGATGCGGGTATGTAGTAGTTGCGATTTTTTTTCGGTAATAAATTCTGTGAATAATTTATTTCTCAGAAATTCGAATAAAGGCCTTTCAGGGTGGTCAAATAAATGCGCGTATAAATGTCGGTCATAGCCTTTTTCATAGGCTTTGATACTTTCCTGGTTGGCAACCATTCCCATCTTAATGCCTGCATTGGCAGCTTTTACAATACTATCATCATATCTTCTATCTCTTGAAAAAGTTGGGTTGATGATACAGGTATAATGCTGCTGGTAACATTTTTTAAGAAACTGATACCGGTAGCGGAGGTCTTTTTTAAAACGAATTTTATCCATCCACCAAATAGTATCAAAACCCTTCTTGTCAAATTGATTGAAAAGGCTTTTCCAACTCTGGTTACCACAAAAATCAAAACGATATCCTTTAAATTTATCGGCATCTAAAATTTCCTGCATAAAGGGACGCCATAACAAATAATCACCAATCTCATCTAAACGTATGATGAGCAGCTTGGGCACAGGGTCTTTTTTTCTTGGTCCAAGCCTGGCAAGCCATGCAACTAAATCATATAGGATGCCTTTTAACCTGTTCATATAGTACAAATGTAAAGGTAGCCGCGATATCATGCTTAGCATTTTTAGTTTACTTTTACAGGGCAATTATACTGTATACAACACACAAACTAATAATGGGCAGTTTTGGAGATTTTAAAGAGAAATTATACATCAAGCTCAGGCGTACATTATTCCTGGAGAATATCGACCTTAAAATGTCGAAACATAACAGCCTGCAGATAGATGATTACCTGCAAAGGAATCTCTATGATCATCCCAGGTACCAGGGCGCGGATAAGCTGAACAGGTTTGAGTTTCAGGCTTTCTCGCAATTTGGTGAAGACGGCATTATTCAGGAAATTTTTAAAAGGATTGGGGTTACCAACCGATATTTCGTTGAATTTGGGGTTGAAACGGGTGTTGAAACCAATACAACCTACCTTCTTTATCAAAACTGGACAGGTTGCTGGATCGATGGCAATGCGAATCATACTGCTAACATTAAAAAAAATTTTTCTAATAAGATTGCGCAGAAAGAATTAACGGTATTAACCAGCTTTATTGATGCGGATAATATTGAAGCGCTTTTCAAAGAAGGTAATGTGCCGGAATCCTTTGATCTGCTGTCTATCGATATAGACAGAAATGACTACTATATCTGGGAGGCAATCATCAATTATAAACCAAGGGTAGTTGTGATAGAATATAATTCCATATTCAGGCCAGGATGCAGATTTGTTGTGAACTATGATGGCGATGCTACCTGGGATGGAACGAGTAATACCAGTTCCAGTTTGGATGCATTGTATGAATTAGGAAAATTGAAAGGCTATAAACTGGTTGCCAGTTCTTTTGCTGGTGTTAATGCCTTTTTTGTAAGGGAAGATCTTGCAGATATACATTTTACAGGTCCTTTTACACCTGAGCATCACCATGAATCACCCAAGTACTTTTTATACCATACGCCGGGGCATCCAAGAAAAGTGGTCTTATAGGTTTATTTGGAGATGGATTTTCGCAAAAAAGCACTGCCACTTTTATCAGGCATCAGTATAATATGCTCACCACTTTCTTTACAAAACTCATCAATAGCAAGCTTTGAGCCATTCCAGTGGAGACTTGAGTAATCATGTAAAAAAAACAAACCACCGATGGGCATACGTTCATAAAAGAAGCTAAGTCCGGCTTTGGTAGGTGCGTATAGGTCGCAATCAAGACTAACAACAGCATATTTCCTGTTACGATGATCATCTGTAAGTGTGTCGGGAAAAAAGCCTTTCGCATAGATGCAATGGGCATCGTTTTCTCCAATTACTTTTCTCACCAGATCAATCGAAGTATTATTGAAATCCATTTCTTTTTGCGCATCAATTCCAGTAAGATCGCTTTGGGTAAATCCTTCAAATGTGTCGAATAATAAAACCTTTCGGTTGGCTATTCCTGCAAATTTGGCCAATATGGAAGCTGTATTTCCTCTCCAAACGCCCAGTTCGGCGAAGTCGCCTTGAATATCTTCTGCCAGTACTTGTTTACAATTGAGAATAAAGGCCCAAAGTCTAGTACTGTCACCTCCGTTATTTACTTCGTTATGTGCGGTGAATCGTGGATAGAGCTCGTCAAATTCAGGATGGGCACCGAATGCAAAATAAGAATCTGGATGGTAAGCCTTGAAGAATGGACTTGCTTTGATTCTTCCCAATTTAAAGCGTAAACCCAATATTTCCTGTGTATGTAAATGGTTCAACACCTGCTGCTCAGGCGTTCTTTTTTTTAGATACCCTTTTATTTTTACCAGGAATTTCTTCAGTTCTTGCATTAGCAAATGTATTTAATTTCTGTTGAGTTCCTGCTCAATGAATTGTTGGGAAAGGTCGTTATCTGATGAATGAAAAAGACAAATATCAAAATAAGCAATGCCACTTTTATGCTCATCTGCATAATTATGCATTTCCGTAATCAAATCTTTTTGATGGATGCCTAAAGTGATGATATACCTGCCTTTATTATCAAAAAAGATGACTGATTGGTAGCCATATTTTTCTAGTGAGAACAAGGTAGACAGGCCATCTTCCCTGATTGCATCCATATTGCTGCGGTTGTATTCGAAATAAACTACAGGGTGTTGTGTGGCTAATAAATTCTGTGCGCCGCGTAAAATGATGGTATCAAAACCCTCTGTATCTATTTTTAAAAGTTTCAGGGTTCTGGTTTGTAACTGGTTTTCTTGGAGAACTTCATCCAATGTCTTCAAATGCACAACTTCACTACTTTCTGAAGAAGGCACTAAAGTGGTGTTCCAGCCACTTTTTTCCAGTGATACATGCAGGGTTTCTTTTTTCTCACCCAAAAATTCTTTCAATAAAATGATGTTTTGGAACTGTGCCGTATTCTTTTCCAGAAATTGATAGGCAATTGGGTCTCCTTCAATACCTATAACTGGTAATTCAAGGAATGTTTTAATGATAGCGATGGTATCACCCACATTTGCACCAATATCGATCACGGTTAGTGTGGGGTATTTTTTTGCGATACAGGCTGAAAGTCTTCCCAGTTGGCTATTTGCTTCAGGTTCATATTTGTAATTGCTGATCTGCATATTATTGCCTGGCATGTCAACATAAAAATTCCCAACTTTTACCTTAATGATCTTATGGGCTTTCTTATCGCTGTGTACATTTACCTTCACGATATCGTAGCCTAAACTGTTCATGAATTTTCGAATCAATTGTCGCATGGCAATTATTTTAATACCCCATCAGGTTAGTTATGATTTTTTCAAATTGTGGTTGGTAACAAAAATCGTAAGCATAGGCTCCTTCCGTTACAACATTTGGACAAAGCGGAAAAACTTCCAATACCCTTTTTACTTTCAAGGCTTCAGCTAATGAAAAAGGGAATGACTGATTGCCAATAAAAAAAACACTTCCTGCAATGATGGAAGCCATCTCTTTAAAATCCTGAACAGGTTGGTAAACAAGTTGCGGGATCTGTTTTTTCATATCGGCAAACTCGTCGGGCACACCTACAAATAAGATAGATGGATATTTTTGTAAAAAAGTATAAGAGATGCCGGGTGTTCGGTAGCGACTACTTCTTGCTAATACTATATGACCTTTAGCGCGTTCGTCAGGAATGACTGAGAGCCATGGCTGACTTAGGTCACGGCTGATACCATAAGTTAGAAAATACCAGCGTGCAATACTGCCCATACGGTAATCAAAAGGAAATTCCCTGAATGCGGTCAGGTCATAATCTATGTGTTCATCTTGATGAGCTGCACATATAATAAAATCTTTTTGTGATAATATAAGGGGAGCAAATAATGCAACACTTTTTTCAGTTAACATTACCTGTCCATTAGGATGTTTCATTTTATTGGTGAAATCCCTGTTAGGCTGGTGTAATGTTAGGTATAGTTTTATTTTTCTTCCTGCTGCCAGTGCATAGATGGCAGGAATAGAATAGATGATATCTCCTGCATGACCACTATGTGAAAAGCTGATTTCATTCCCATTAATAAAAGGCGGTTTTATAAGATCCGGTACATTACCGATACCCTGCAAAAAACGTTTTTCTTTTTGCTGGACATCAAACCCTGTTTTCCACTCTTTGAATATGTTTTTTAGCCAGCTCATGCAGCTTCTTTGGTTATTTTCAATACCATCACAACATTGTAATCAATTTCACAATTATTGCTGTAAAGTGTTTCGTAACTTATACCTTTTATTTCGTTCATTCTTGCCAGCATATAATGGTATCCCATTTGCGCATGAATATGGTAAGGGTTCATTGGAACGCCCATTTCTTTACAGTAAACTTCATATTTGGGCTGATCTGGAAATACCAGTACCAGGTTACCGCCATTTTTCAGGATGCGAATGAATTTTTTGAGTGCATCATTGGTATCGGTAAAATCTTCAATGAGGTGACTGGTATACACATAATCATAAGTGTTATCCTGTACAGGTATTTCATTGTTGATCACATCGCAGGGGATATCTACCTTGTCTTTGCCGGTATAGGTGTAAGGTTGCTCAAAATCTATCCCGTCACAGTTTGTTTTTTTTATTTTATCGCCACCAAACCCAATATCACAGCCCTTTCCTTCGCAATAGGGTAGAACCCAATGACGTACTTTTGAAGTTTCAGATGGTCCCTGAAATTTTAATCCGAACCATCTTTCCAGGGTTCCTTTTATTTTTCTTTCCAGTGTTAACAGTAGTGCCATTGTTTGCAAATTACTAATGATTCAATAATCCCTTCAAAGCATCGATGCGAAATCTAATAACGGGTAATGCTTTTTTGGGTGTGCCTTGTAAAATATATTGTAAGCCAAGAATAAAAGATGCACCAAGTTTAAAAATATATTCTATTATTTTTTTATAAAAAGCCCAACTACTTTTTTCTTTCATCCTAACCCGTTCACCGCGACCAATGCCGCTAGCCACCCTGTAAAGGTATTCCCTGGTTAGTTTGGATATTTCTACAACATGTTGAACCCTTATATTGGGATCATAATAGATGGTTCTTCCGAGTTCTTTTAACCTGAAAAAGAAATCTTTTCCTTCACCCCCAATTCTTACAGTACCCATAACGCCTGGTAAGGCAGTATTAAACCCTTTGATACTGTCAAAATCTGCTTTCCTGATGATCATATTAGATTCGAGCGGGTATTTATTATTGCTGAAAATACTAACTGTTTCACTGTAATGAAAATGTCCAACTAAGGAAGATACGAAATGACTCATCCATTCAGGTTCTGAAGGAATGTATTTGGGTATGATTCTACCGCCCAAACCACCCGCATCCGGGTATTTTTCAAAAAAAGCAACTATCCTTTCTAAATAATCACTGTCGGCAATGGCATCATCATCCATGAAGCATAAAAGTGGTGCTGTAACCAGCGCTGCGCCTGTATTCCGTGCGAAAGAAGCACCTTGCATGGGTTCATTCAAATAATAAAAATTACTGTCTGTATGTGTTGCTATAAAATCTTCACAAATTTGCCGGGTATTGTCTGTTGAATTATTGTTCACGATGATCACTTCAAACCATTCTTTTGCTAGGGTCTGCTGGTATAAACTGTTCATGGCATCGAGGATATAGGCCGAACGGTTATAGGTGCAAATGACGATAGCTATTTTGGGACTTGACATCATAATCTTTGCAAAGATAACAGTGCTTTCTGTACAATGGATGACCATTGGAATCTTTCATAAAATTGCTCGGAAGTATTTGCATAAATAGGTAAATCAGGCAGACTCATAGCATCTGCAAAGCTTTGCCATTGATAATCTTCAACAACCAGTAACTTATCACCTGCAATCAGATGGTCCATTCCTTTTGCTGCAAATCGTGTAGAAATAACCGTTAGGTTATATGATAATGCATCAATCATTTTTACTTTAATACCACTGCCGAGAGTAACGGGATTGATAAAACAGTCGGAACCCTTGAAATAAGGTGCTATATCTTGTACAAATCCCTTGTAAATTATTTCCTTGCAATTGTTTAAAACATCAACCCAGTTTTGATCCAGCCATCTGCCACAAATAATGATGCGGTAGTTTTGTATTGATTTATTCAGTATGGGAATTATTTCATTTAGGATGATTCTCAATGCGTCTGTATTAGACATAAAATCAAAGGATCCATTGAAGAAAAATAACCTGGTATTGTTTACTAAATTATGTTCACTAATTAAGCGTGCTTTACAATGTTGTTTCTCTTCTTTGCTGGTAGGATAATTGATAGATGTGCCACAGCTTAATACCGAGCATTTTAATGGATCAATTTTCCAATGGGTAATTGCATAACTATAATCGTCTTCGGTTATAAAAAAACTATAGTTAGCCAAAGCATGTATGTGCTTTTCGTACCATTCGTAGATTTGCCAGCCAATTTTGTTGCTGTCTCTAAACCTATGGGCTTCTATATTGTGTGAACGGATCAGGAACTTCTTTCCGGTAAGGCATTTCAATAAATAGCCAAGCCAGCCCAGGTAAGAATGTTCTATGATGATCAAATCAATTTTTTCTTGCCTGATTAGTTTCTTTAGTTTGAATAGGTGTAAGATATTAGCATAGCCCATTCGGTGGTGGTATAAAAAAGGCTGCACCTGTATATCAGTTGCAGCTTCCCTATTATTTTCTCTGGCAACCACCAGGGATAGTTTTGTTTTTTTTGCAAGTTCCTCATAAAAGCCCGCCACACATTTCTGACCTCCCATTTGTGCCGGAAACACTTTATAAGAAATGAGGGCCAGTATAGTAGGTTGACTATTCAGCTGTTTTCATTTTTTTCCTTAAACTGGTAAATGCAGCAAAGCCTAACAATAACCAGATAAATGCAGATGCGCCAATGGCAGCTGAATTACTATTGGTAAATGCAGCTGGCTTAAATTCAAAATGTATATTATGTTTACCTGCAGGAACCTGTAAACCCCTTAATACATAGTTGGTGCGAATAATGGGACTTTCTTTACCATCAATAGTAGCTACCCAGCCATCATCGTAAAAGATCTCACTAAATACGGCAAATTCATCCTTGCTGGATGATGATTGGTAATCTATATTGTCATTGTCATTTACAACCAATTTGATAAAGGCACTGCTATCACCAGCAGCATTTGTATGTAAGCCTTGCTTGAGTGATTCTTCAATGATGGCGGTATCTTTTGGATTAAAACTGGTTAGGGCAGACATGACATCTGCGGGTGTTTTTTTAAAGTCAATTGCTTTCACAAACCAAACAGGACCCAATGCGCCGGGATTCTCCTGCGACATCAATTGTTGACCGTTCTGTTGCCCGGAAGTGATGATATACTTGGTATTGAGCATGTTTAAAACCGGGATACATTCAGGGAAATTATACAACTGTTTTTCTACCAGATCCTGGTAAATACTGAGTTTAGCAGGGTGGTAACCGCCAATTGATTTGTGAAAATAGGAGGTAAGTGCGCCTCCATTAAATGCAGGTGATATTCCCTGTGATACATCAAATACCCTGTAATAGCCAGTGTCTTTTTTTATTTGTTCATCAACTGCAGATGGTTTGAACACATTTTCATATTCTGTGTTTTCCTGAAAATTTTCTGCGTTCAAATATTTATTGTCGATCACTATTACATCAATAAATGCAAATACACCAATGATGATAGTTGTTATTAAACCATTTAAAGTCTTTCTGTTATATAGGAACAGTGCTAATACAGCAACAGCAATAAAAAGCAAGGATCGTAAGAGGTCGCCTAAAAAAAGAGCCTTTCTATCTTCTTTCAAACCATTAAGAAAACTTCTGATAGGTTCTGTTAATGCTGCTTTTTGTTGTGGGTCAGTGATACTGTTTACCTGCTGATTTAAAATAGTATCGCTTCCTCCAGTAAAGTCGGCAGTAAAATATACCAGCAACGCCACTACAAAAACGGAAGCAACAAGTAGCAAACCTTTTTTTGATTGCTGCAATAATAATTTGCTGTCTTTTTCTTTTAGAATATGATCTAAAGTTAAAACAGACATGATACTTAATAATAGTGTAGGTACTACCAATATCATGCTGGGAGCCCTGAATTTATTGTATAGTGGCAGGAAATTCAATAATTGCATATTGAATCCTTCAAAATATTTACCCCAACTCATCATTATGGTAAGAACAGAAGCTGTTAAGATCCACCATTTATGTTTGCCATCTAATAATACAAATCCCATCAATGCAAAGAAACAAACGATAGCACCCAGGTAAGGGGGGCCTGATGTTGAATTATCTATGCCACCCCAATAAAAATTTAAGAAACCCTGAATTTGTTGGCCCAGTTGTTGCGGCATTTGTTGTAATGCTTCAATGGCTTTTGATTTATCTTCAGCCACTTCCAGGTTGCCGCTGCTGCCACCGTAAATTCTGGGGAACATCATTACCAGTGGTTCGGTTTTATACATACTGTAACTAAGTGCATAATCTTTACTCAATCCCGTTTTGGTAACATTTCCTTTTTCAGTTGCTAACTGACTTCCACCCCTAATTGTTCTTTTGGCATATTCATAAGTTGTGAAAAGGGAGATAGCATTCACCAAAATACCCAGAAAAGCAGCGCCAATGGCTAGTCCGCCAGCTTTCAGCAGGTGTTTATAGTCTTTCTCTTTGATCCATCTGATACCCAAACTAACACTCATTATAAGCGCGATCAAAAAAGCGTAATAAGTAATCTGCAAATGGTTGGCAGAAATCAACAACCCAGTGAAGAGGGCCGTGAGTG
>CALRUV010000011.1:0-29811 GCA_943371455.1 Chitinophaga pinensis
TTACCTGATAAAGTTGGATTTGTGAAATTGCAAATGGTTTGATCAGTACCTGCATTAGCGATTGTTGGAGGCGGTAATAATGTTATGGCAACTGTATCTGAAGAACTGGTGCAGTTAGCATTGGAGATGGTCCATTTTAAAAGATAAACACCAGTTATCAAACCACTCACAGACGAAGTAGTAGAAGTGGAATCGCTGAAAACTAGGGCTGATGGTCCTGAAACAAATGACCATTTACCAGAACCTAATGCAGGAATATTTCCATTAAGGGAAGTAGTACTTGTATTACAAATTGTTTGATCAAGGCCTGCATTGGCAATTGAAGGAGGCGGAAGCACAGTAATGGTTACCGTATCTTTTGAATCGGTGCAATTACTATTTGAGATAGTCCAGACCAATTGGTAAGATCCATTAACCAAACCAGTAATAACTGAATTAGGTAAATGAATATCTGCAAATCGAATACTTGAATCCCCTGCAATCAAAGACCAGGTTCCAATACCTACTAAAGGTGTGTTACCTGATAAATTTGTCATAGCTAGATTGCAAATGGTTTGATCAATGCCTGCATTAGCGATGGTTGGAGGCGGTAATAAAGTTATGGCAACTGTATCTGAAGAACTGACACAGTTAGCATTGGAGATGGTCCATTTTAAAAGATAAACTCCGTTTATCAATCCACTCAAAGACGAAGTAGTAGAAGTGGAATCACTGAAAACTACTGATGATGGTCCGGAGACAAATGACCATTTACCAGAACCTATTGCAGGAATATTGCCGCTAAGTATTGTATTATTTGAATTACAGATTGTTTGGTCAAGCCCTGCATTAGCTGCTGTAGGTAAGGGAAAAATTGTGACTTGTGTAGAATCAGTTGCAACGCATCCTAAAGCGGTTGTATTGTTAATAATGTATTTAACGATAGCAGGTGATGTTCCAGGATTTATTAATTGGTCATTGATTTGATTAAATGTAGTACTTGAACTTCCCTGGCTATTACCTGTAACCATACCTGAAACGATAACTGATTGCCCATTAAAAAATGAACCATTGATAGAACTGCTTAGGTTGATTTGTGAAACCGTATTTGAACAAATATTTTGCGCCAGGTTAAGTATCGTTAAAATGGGTTTTTCATTAACCATTACATTCATGCTGGTTATTGTAGTGCAACTATTACTATCGGTAACCTGTAATTGATAAGTTCCAGTAGAAGAAACAGAAGAAGAAACAATGGTTGGAGTAGCAGCTATGGATGAAAATGCATTAGGCCCTCTCCAACTATATTGAATGGGAGAAACGGCTCCTGTAACAGTTGATTGAAGATTAAGCGAGCTGCCAGAACATAGGGGTCCATTATTTGTTAGAAGTACTATAGGATTTGCTTTTACAATTAAATTAATGGAATTAGATGACGAAATACAACTAGAAGAAGATAATGAGGCGAGGTCTGGACCGGCAATCACCCGATACAATCCACCATCTGAAACACTTACATTATTTAGTGAATAGGAATTTGCTGTACTACCAGGTATGCCAATATTGATCCAGGTATTACCATTGTCATTACTCTTCTGCCATTGAAAGGCAGGTGATGAATAAGGACTATTTAAAATACTTGAATTGATTTGTGTGTTGGATCCTGCACAAATTGTGGCGGGTGTTGTTAACCCAATTAAAGTTTGAGGGGTACAAACAGAAAATAGAATATCATCCAGGGCAAGATCATTGCCACAAGCAGCAGCACCTCCATGAAAATCAACCATCTCTAATATCAGAGAAGTTATACCTGAAGGCAAAGAAAATTGAAAACCATATTGATTCCAGTTTGCGGGTCCATTATCTGGCGATAATGGCAGACTGCCGGTAGTAATGGTTCCTAGAACAGTACCTGAAAGGTCTTTGATATTGAAGATCACTTTGGGATAAACCAGTCCGGCACCACAAATATCCAGTGTTTTGGAAGTATTCACATTTGCTATCCACGCAGAAAAATTAAAACTACTGCCCGGGCATAAGCCGCTTACTATCTGTTCGAAAAAAATTGATTTTCCACCACCGGCATTTACCAGAAACATATTGCCATTGGTATTGCCGGTATGGTCGCCACCTTTTGTCCAGTCGTTCTTATTGGCATTTTCAATCAAAGGGGTTAATACATAATTTCCATCCGAACCTACTGAACCAAAATTATAATTGGTAGAACCAGCTGGTGCTGTTGAAGTGTTAGAAGGGGATGAGGCTTGCCCAAAATCCTGTTTGAATACAGGCGCAAGGGCTGTATTGGGACATAATGAACTTATATTTTGTGCAACAACAGATAAAGGGTACCACAAAAGACAAGTTCCCAATAACAATATTTGTCTTGGGGTTTTCATAGATATTGGTTGTTAAATTTACCCCTTAATTTGTGTAGGATATTCAGCAGAACCAAAACTCAGTGTAAACAACTGAAATGGCCGTTTTTTCAACTGTATTTCATCTGATTTTTTATCGCTTTCTTTGTAGTAATTCAACTATTAATTTTTTCTACATGTGGTATAAGGCGGGTAAGCTTATTTTGAAGTTTAGACATGCATTGTTAGGGATATTGTTACTGGCTTCTATTTTTATGGGATGGCAGGCTTCTAAAGTGAAACTGAGCTATGATTTTAGCCGGGCTTTACCTACCAATAACCCAAAATACAGGGATTATCAGGCTTTCTTGAAAAAATTCGGCGCTGATGGCAATACCATGGTAATTGGTTTGGCAGACAGTAATTTTTATCAACTAAGTTTTTTCAACGAAGTAGCACAACTACACAGAGAATTAAAAAAAGTATCAGGTGTTACCGAAATATTAAGTATTCCTGAAGTAATTAATTTAGAAAATGATCCGGTTGCACAAAAATTAGTGCCTGTGAAAATTTTCCATCCTCCCTATACTTCGCAAAATGTATTGGATAGCGACAGGGCCGTTTTTGAAAATCTTCCTTTTTACAGAGAGTTGCTGTATAATGCTGATACCAAGAGTTATTTATTAGCTGTTTCTGTAAATAAAGACACCATCAATAGTGATAGCAGAACCAGGCTCATAAATGATATCCTGGCTAAGGTTAAAAGTTTTGAGCAAAAAACAGGAACAGTTGTTTACAATAGCGGCTTGCCTTTTATCAGAACAACCATTGGCAATCGGATAAAAGATGAAATGAAATGGTTTCTTATTGGCTCCATGATTTTACTGGTCATTACTTTATCTATATTTTTTAAATCTATCAGTGCCACTATCATGAGCTTATTGGTAGTAAGTATGGGCGTGATCTGGAGTATGGCTACCATTGTGTTGCTTGGCTATAAGATTACTTTATTAACTGCATTGATCCCACCGCTAATAGTTGTAATCGGCATACCAAATTGCATTTATTTTCTCAACAAATACCATACGGCATACCGCGATTTGAAAGATAAGGATAAGGCTATCATAACGATGGTAGGCAGAATGGGTATCGTTACCCTTTTCTGTAATATTGCGGCTGCTATTGGGTTTGCTGTTTTCGCTTTAACCAATAGTGCTTTATTAAAGGAATTTGGTGCTGTTGCCGGCATCAACATCATGGTGTTATTCCTGATCTCCCTGATTTTTATTCCCCCGGTACTAAGTTTTTTACCACCACCCAAAGATCAGCATACACGATACCTTGATAATAAGTTTTTAGAAAAAATATTATTGAGAATTGAAAAATGGACATTTCACCATGCCGGTTGGGTATATGTGGTTACAGCAATAATTACACTGGTGGCTATACTGGGTATTTTTAGAATAAAAAGTGAAGGATTTATCGTAGATGATTTACCCAAAAATGATAAGGTTTACACTGATCTAAAATGGTTTGAAAACAATTTTGGAGGGGTTATGCCTTTAGAAATTGTAGTGGACACCAAAAAGAAAAATGGCTTGATGCGCAATTTGCAAACCATTAATCGTATAGATGAACTCTCTGCTTACATAGCCCAAAATCCAGCAACAGCAAGGCCTTTGTCTTTTGTTGATGGTTTGAAATTTGCCAAGCAGGCTTATTTTGATGGAGACAGTATTAGTTATGCCATTCCTTATGAATCGGATCTGGTTTTTATGGCACCTTATTTAAAAACTAAGCCTGATAGTGCATCGCTTAAATCACGCAATAGTTTTTCGCAGATGATGAACAGCTTCATGGACAGTAACAAACAAACTGCCAGGATCAGCGTAAATATGAAAGATATTGGTAGTGTTCGATTACCTATTTTATTGAAAGAGTTTGAAAAAAAATCACAAGAAATTTTTGATACGGCTTCCTATAAAGTAACTTTTACGGGAAGTAGTGTTAGTTTTTTGGAAGGTTCCAGTTTTATTATCAAAGGGCTGGAAGAAAGTATTCTTTGGGCTTTTTTACTGATCACCATTTGTATGTTATACCTCTTTCGTTCTTTCCGCATATTAATTTGCTCTTTAATCCCTAATCTCATTCCATTGGTGGTAACGGCAGGTGTAATGGGCTGGATGGGCGTGCCACTTAAGCCCTCTACGGTGCTGGTTTTCAGTGTTGCACTTGGCATTGCCATTGATGTAACTATCCGGTTTCTGATCAATTATAAACAGGAGCTCCCCCATTTAAATGGAAATATTCCCCATACGCTGGTTCAAACTATCCGGCATACAGGTATCAGTATTATTTATACCTCTTTAGTACTGATAGCGGGTTTTATCATTTTCTGTTTTAGCGATTTTGGGGGAACCCAGGCATTGGGCTGGCTAACTTCCCTTACATTGGTTGTAGGTACACTTACTAACCTTATTTTGCTTCCTGTATTGATAATCAGCACTTCTACAAAGAAAAAGCTTAAAAAACAGGGTTAAAATCATTTTAGGCAGACCGTTTTTCAAAGTAAAATCTAATTTTTTCGGATTTCAAAAGTCAAAAATGCTGCAATTCAAAACTTTCTTTGGACACTTTAATAAAAGACAATTAGATATGTATAATTATATTAAATATAAATTTTTAAACCAAGCCATATTATTAATGACTGAAAATGAAAGGTTTAATTTACGAATCTGGATATTTCGGCTAGAATTATTTAAAAGTTGCAGCAAAAGCCAACAATAAGTTGTCATTAACGTTATGTTATGCTTTCTTTAACTAATTTACGCCCCCGCAAACACTAAAAACTGAATTATGAGAAAATTGCTCACCATGTTCTTCTGTGTGGTATTGGCTATTACGCAAATAGCCGCACAAACACGCACGGTAAAAGGGAAAATTACCGACGATAAAAACAATCCCATTGCCAATGCCTCTATATTGGTTAAGGGAACTACTGTAGGAACTACAACCGGCACTGACGGTAGTTTCACTATCAATGTTCCTGCAACTGGTAAGTCATTGCTGGTTTCTTCTTTGAACTTTACAGATCAGGAAGTAGCCATTGGTACTAAAACAAGTATTAATGTTGCTATGCGTTCTACTACTCAGGACTTACAAGAAGTTGTTGTTGTAGGTTATGGTACAAAAAAGAAATCAGACCTTACAGGTTCTGTAGCTACATTAAAAGCTGCAGATATTGAGAGTCTGCCATTTTCTTCTGTAGATAAAGCACTTCAGGGTAAGGTAGCTGGTTTACAATCCGTTGCTGCATCCGGACAGCCTGGTGCTGCTCAGAATATTATTATTCGTGGTATCAGTTCTATCAATGGAACCAGTAACCCTTTATGGGTAATTGACGGTATTCCAGTAAATACAGGTGATGCTTCTCGTTTGCAGACCACCGGTAACCTTTTGAGTTCTTTAAATCCGAATGATATTGAAAGTATTTCCGTTTTAAAAGATGCTGCATCACAATCAATTTACGGAAGCCGGGCTGCCAATGGTGTAATTGTGGTAACTACCAAAAAAGGTAAAGCAGGCAAAACCAAGTTCAGGGTTGATACTGAAATTGGACAGAGTAATACTGCTTATAACAACCCAAGATATAATCCACTTTCTGCCAAAGACTATATCGCTATTACTCGTGAGGGTTTAGTAAATCTAGGTCAAACTCCGGCAGTTGTTGATGCAACTATTGCTTCTTTAGGAGGTAACAGCGGTGTTGATTTCAGTTGGCTTGATAATGTTAGCCGCAATGGTACACAGCAACAATACAACATAAGTGCATCTGGTGGTAATGAAAAAACGACTTTCTTCTTGTCTGGTGGTCGTTTTGTACAGGATGGTACTACTATTAATTCTAAACTTTCCAGAACCAACGGTCAGATAAGTGTAACCAATAATGCTACTGATAAATTGAAAATTGGAGTAGATATGAATATTGGTGTGGTTAGTCAGCGTGCTCCTTTAGCAGGAGGTGCTTTCGGTAACCCTGTTCTTTCTTCTTATTTCTTATTACCTACCCGTTCTGCTTACAATGCAGATGGTACGTATAACTTTACCGACTTAGGTGGTTTGCATAACACCATTGCTTTGTCTGATATTGATAAAAGATTCCTTCGTCAGGCAGGTATCCGTGGTAGTGTTTACGCAGAATACAAGATTCTGGAAAACCTGAAGTTTAAATCTCAGTTTGGTATTGATTATAATATTTTGGAAGAAGATCAGTACAATAATCCTTTACATGGTGATGGCCGTGCCTCAAATGGTAGAGCTTTTTCTTACTATACCCGTTTATTTAACTGGGTTTGGACTAACACCGTTGATTTACAGCAGAACATTACCCGTGGCGGCGATTTATCTTTCAATGCACAGGTTGGTTACGAATCTCAAAAGTCAACAACTTATTTCAGCTCAGTTAGGGCTGATCAGTTTCCTCCAACTAATTTGTTAACTTATCCTGCATCAGGTGCAACTCCTTTTACTGCATCTGCAGGTATTTCTGAGTATTCATTCTCTTCCATGTTTGCTTCAACGGCAATAAATTATAAAAACCGTTATGTTATTTCTGGAAGTTTCCGTCGTGATGGATCCTCTAAATTCAGTGCCAATAACAAATTTGGTAATTTCTACTCTGTAGGTGCCACCTGGAATATCGACAGAGAAAGGTTCATGGAAAATGTGAAGTTTATCACACAGTTAAAACTCCGTACTTCTTATGGTGTTAATGGTAGCAATACTGCCATTGGTAACTACGACGCCTTACCTGCTTACGGGTTTGGTGCGAACTATAACCAGTTGCCAGGAAGTTTCCCTAACAATGTGGGTAATCCAGATTTAACCTGGGAATTGAATAAGCCTTTCAATATTGGACTTGATGTAAGTATACTTAAAAATAGAATCAGCTTTACTGCTGAATATTATAAGAGAACTTCTGAAAGCCTGTTATTGGGTGTTCCAGTATCAAGAACTTCCGGATTTGCTTCTATTACCAAGAATATTGGTACCATGGAAAATAAAGGAATCGAGTTAACCTTGAATGTGGTACCTGTTCTTAGCAGAGACTTTAAATGGAGTATTGATTTCAACTACGCTAATAATAAGAACCAGGTAACATCTCTACCTAATAATGGTAATGATATTGTAAATGGTCTCTTACTTTTAAGACCAGGTGTAGCTGTTAACTCATTCTATGTTAGAGAGTGGGGTGGTGTTGATCCTGCAACAGGAGATCCTACCTGGTATGCAGATAATACACATGGTGCAAAAACCAATATTTACCCACCTGTATCTGCAAGAATAGTTGCAGGAAATGCTCAGCCTAAGTATTTTGGTTCTTTGAATAATGAATTTACTTTCAAGAATTTCACTGTTAGTGCGCAATTCTATTATAGTTATGGTAATACCGTTTATGATGGCTGGGGTTCTTATTACCTGGGTTCTGGTTTTGGCGCTGTCTTTAATAAGGTTGCACGTCAAATGGATCGTTGGCAGAAAGCAGGAGATGTTACAGATATACCAAAGTATATTTATAATGGAAACAAAAACTTCCAAAACTCTTCAACTTTCTATCTTCAGCAGGGTGATTATATACGTTTGAGAGAAATTCAGGTGGGTTATAATCTGCCAAAGGAATTATTGGCTAAAGCAGGCTTAAGTAGTGCTAATTTTTATGTAAGAGGTACCAACCTTTGGACATGGGTTAAGGATAAAAACCTTGCTTTTGATCCTGAACAGGGTACAAACAGTACTTCTAACCTGAACGTTTTCATCCCTAAAACCATCACAGTAGGTCTTAGTGTAGCATTCTAATCCCTTTAAAAACATTCATTATGAGAAGATTATTAAATAATAAAATGTTGCTGGTAATAGTGTTATTAGCAACAATGGTATCCTGTAAAAAGGAATTTATTGAATTAAATCCGCCTACTTCCTTAACGCCTGCGCAGGCATTAGGAACGGAAGCTGACTTATTAGTGGCATTGCGTGGTGCTTATTCAGGCATTCGTGGGGTAGATTTCTATGGTAGATCAATGCCTATCTGGGGCGATATCATGGCTGATAATGCTTACCAGTCTGCGTTAAACACTAATCGTTATACATTCTTCAATGATTATAGTGATACCAAAGGAACAACTGCTGCTGATGGTAATGTTGCCGGATTATGGGGCTCTGCCTATGGCGTAATCCTGCGTGCAAACAATATCATCAGTACTTCCGTTGCATCTAATGCAAATGTTGATCAGTACAGAGGTGAAGCTTATGCAATTAGGGCATTATCTTATTTTGCCTTGATTCGTCATTTTGCCAAGCCATATTCAGAAGACCCTGCAGCTTTAGGTGTTCCTATCGTTACTAAATACGATCCGGAATTCAAACCCGCACGTAGTAAGGTTTCTGAAGTTTATGCTTTGATGATTGATGATCTGAACAAAGCCTATACTTTGATGACCAAATTTACCAATTCCTCACAGTTCAGTAAATATGCAGCAAAGGCGTTACAGGCAAAGATCTACCTAAACATGGGTGATAAGGTTAATGCCAAAACTGCTGCACTGGATGTGATCAATAATGGAGGATTTAGTGCATTAACTACTACCAGTCATGCTTCTTATTGGTCTTCATCTGCGGTTATTACCAGCAAAGTAGAAACCCTGTTTGAAGTATCTTCTGACGCGGTAGGAAATCTATCATTTGATGCCTTAAGCTATTTATATAGCCAGCAAGGTAACTATGGTGATTTGCTTTGTGCAGATGATTTGTATGCGTCTTTTGCAGCAACAGATGTTCGCAGATCTTTGTATTCAGTAGGTGTTAGAGCCGGATTACCTTCTGTGTTTATGAATAAGTTTCCGGTAATTACCGGTGACCTAAGTGATACCAAAGTATTACGTTTGAGCGAAATGTACCTGATCGCAGCAGAAGCTTCTTTACCTGCCAATGAAACAGATGCATTAACTTATGTAAACTTTATCACGAGCAGAAGAGGTGCAGCTCCAATTGTAGCAACAGGCGCCGCTTTACTGGAAAGTATCATTACTGAAAGAAGAAAAGAACTGGCTTTTGAAGGAGATAGATTTCATGATATGCAACGTTTAAAAAGAACTATCACCAGATCTACAAATTATCCTGCTACGTCAAGAACTATTCCTTATACAGTTTTCAGAAGACTGTTTCCGATTCCACAGGCTGAAATTGATGCGAATCCTCAAATCAAACCTCAGCAGAACACCGGGTATTAATAACTATATTTTAGTTTGATAAATAATAATGGCTGCCAATTGGCAGCCATTATTATTTATCAAAGCTTTGGTTTAATTTCATTGAAAAGGGAATTATATTTGGAATAAAGCCATTCAAAAATTTAGTAGTATGAAATATTTCATCTTTAGTATGCTTGGTTTAATGCTCACAATTGTTGGAGAGGCACAAAACCTATTCCTATTGCAGGATCCGGTTAGTGCAAAATCCTTTAATCCTGAAAAATATTCCGGTATCCGTGGCACCCCTTTTTTAATGGATAAATGGCTGAAAGGAAATGTAAGTACGCCAAGAGGAATTTATCAGGGCCTGGATCTAAAATTCAATGTGTATGACAATGCCCTTTTCTTTAATAAAAACGATGAAAGCTTTGAGCTGGTTGATGATATTACCTCATTCACTTTAATGCCTAAAGCTGATGATATTGCTACGCATATGGTTTTTAAGAAGGGTATCAAAGGGGCTGATCTTCGTGGCAGTGAATTTGTACAGGTATTACTGGAAGGTAAAGCAGGTTTGTACAAACTGAACGTGAAACAGCTTTCAGAAATGAGCGAGATCAATGCGGGCATTGTAAAAACATTTGCCAATACTTATAATTATTATATCAGTTTGGATAACAAACTGCAATTCATCAAACTTAATAAAGCAGAGATTTTAAATACGCTGTCTGATAAACAGGAAAAAGTTCAGGCGTATATCAATGAGAAAAAATATAATTTTCGTAAAGAAGCTGAACTGGTTGATGTTTTAAAATTCTATGCTACTTTATAAAGCATAGCTGCTTCTAATAAAAAAGGGTAAATAGGCCATCACCTATTCACCCTTTTTTATTAGCCTAAATGAAACTTTATTTTAATACTTCGGCCAGTTTACGGTCCAATTCATCGCCACGCAAATCCGTAGCAATAATTTTTCCCTGAGGGTCTACCAATACATTGAATGGAATGCCTTCTATCTGATACAAAGGCACCATCGTGCTTTGCCATTGTTTAAGGTCGCTCACTTGTGTCCAGGCCAATTGATCATCTTTAATGGCTTGCAGCCAGTTCTCTTTTTCCTTATCAAGCGATACCCCCAAAATAGTAAAATTCTTGTCCTTGTACTTATTAAAGGCTGCCACTACATTAGGATTTTCTTTTCTGCAAGGTCCACACCAACTTGCCCAGAAATCAACCAAAACATATTTTCCTTTTAAACTACTTAGCTTAAAGTCTTTGCCATTGGTATCCGGCAAACTGATTTCAGGTGCTTGATTGTTTAATAATGTAGATACTGGCGCAGCTGGCTTTTGAACAGCCAATAAACTTTTGATCTTAGCCAATCCACTATGTTCTTTAAACTTATCTACAGATGCATTTACCAGTTTCAAAACTTCTTCCTGTCCCAGGGTTCTGGAAGCCATACCAATGGCATAGTAACGGGCTGCAGGACTCTCAGATTGGTTGATGAAATTTGTTAACTGCTCATTCATAGCTTTCATTTGCACATCTCTTCTGTCTTTAGCTAAGGAAAGCAGACTGTCACCTGCATTTTGTTTTTGCAAAGTATCTATCTGTTGAAAAATAGCATATAAAGTTGAATCTACACCTCTGTAATCTTCAAATAGCTTGTGCATACTCTCACTGGCAGGTGAACCTTCCACTTTATAATTGCGGTAATTGTTTACATCTAACTGTAGTTTGATACTCTTGCTATCATTCACCAGTAATACATCTACACTATTTTCAATCACTAATCTATACAGACCTTCTTCCTTACCAATAGCCCTTAAAGTAAAGCTGCCGTTTGATGGGAGCGTTAAGGAATCAAGTATAACGGGTTGCTGACCTCCAAAAGGCAATTCCTGTAAAAACACTTTTTTATTGGCTGCGTTATCGATTTTTCCGCTGACAGTAAAAGCACCATATTTTTTTTCCTCGCAGGAAACAAGGGTAATAACGGCACTGAGAATGAGGATTATTTTTTTCATAGTAAGGTATTGATTCCGGCCTAAACAGTTTAATTATGCCGGGGTATATTAATTATTCAAATGTTCTTCCAGTAAGGTGGTTACAATTTTTGGGTCTGCTTTGCCTTTACTTCTTTTTTTAATTTCTCCTACAAATAAACCGATAAGTCCCTTTTTACCTTTCTTATATTCGGCAACCTTATCTGGCATGGCTTCCAGAGTTTCTTTTATCCAATTGGTTAAATCATGGGTATCACTTACCTGTAAAAGGTTTAATCTTTGGGCAATGGCCAATGGTGCGTTTCCTGAATTGATCAGTTCCGGTAATATCTTAGAAGACGCTACAGAGAAGTTAACCTTACCGGATTCTACAAAATTGATGAGTTCAGCTAATAAAGCAGGAGAAAGTGTAAAGTCTTTTAAGTGAATAGAATGCTCATTCAGGTATTGCTTTACCGGACCTAATAGCCAATTGGCAACTGCTTTATAATGATCCGTATGCTGAATGATGCCCTTAAAATAATCGGATGTTTCTTTGTCATCACATAGCTGACGCGCATCGTAATCATTCAATCCATAAACTAAGCAGTATTCCTGAATCAGCTGATTAGGTAAAGCGGGTAGCGCAGCACCAATTTCATTGATAAATGTATCTGTAAGGTGAAAAGGTGCCAGATCCGGATCTGGGAAATACCTGTAATCATTTGCTTCTTCTTTATCTCTAATAGCGAAAGTGGTATCATTGGTAGCGTTGAAACTCCTGGTTTGTTGCTGTACTTTTCCGCCTTCTTCTACCAGTGTGATCATTCGGGCTATTTCATATTCTATCGCTTTTTTTACATTGCGGATAGAGTTGAGATTTTTCACTTCTACTTTGGTGCCTAAATTCGTTTCTCCTTTTAACCTGATAGAAACATTGGCATCGCAACGCAAACTTCCTTCTTCCATATTGCCATCACAGATACCCAGCCACCTAACCAGCTTTCTTACTTCTGTAACATACTGCCAGGCTTCTTCTGCTGAATATAAATCGGGTTCGGTTACAATTTCTACCAGTGGGGTGCCTGCGCGGTTCAGATCGATACAGGTAAAATCATTGTCAAGGTCATGAATACTTTTACCTGCATCTTCTTCCAGGTGAATCCTGTTTAATTGGATATCTCTGGTACCCTCAGCCGTTCTGATGGTTACTTTACCTCCTTTGCAGATGGGGGTGGTATGTTGCGAGATCTGATAGCCCTTGGGCAGGTCGGGATAAAAATAATTTTTACGTGCGAAATAATTGTCCTTCTCTATTTCGCAATTACAGGCCAAACCTATTTTGATGGCATATGCTACTGCTTTTCTATTGGTTTTTGGTAGGGTTCCCGGGTGCCCCATGGTAATTGGGCTGATATGGGTATTGGGTTCAGCGCCAAAAGAAGTACTATCACCGCAAAATAATTTGCTATGTGTAGCCAGTTGGGCATGCACTTCCAAACCAATCACTGCTTCGTATTTCTCTTGAACATTCATCAGGGGGCAAAAATATACTAATCGCTGATTTTACGGGTGATTAATATGCTTTTAGGCATTATAATGCCAGGATTTTTTTCAGGTCTTCCTGCCCGATGGTTAATAAACCCACAGGTGGCAAACGACGGGTTAATTCCTTCCAATTTTTATCTTTTGCAAAAATGGTTTTGAAAAGGGGCATTGCTTTCTTCAAATCTTTGTTATTGGCCAAAGTGATGGCTGTCCAATATTGCATTTCCAGGTTTGTAGGGAATAGTTTCATCGCAGCATTGTATTCTTTCATAGCCAGTGACATATCATTTTTTTCTACGGCCAGGTCGCCGGAATTCATGTGTTCATAGGCCAGATGAACTGTATAAAGCCGTCTGAGTTCTTGTAAGGGTTGTTTGGCATCATCAACCCTAAGATCAACCGATTTATTATTCCAGCTTTCAACCTGTTTACCCGGAACCACTACAATGGCTGCAGCCTGCATACCTCTGATGTCTCCCCCTGCTTTTTCTGCAGCTTCCAAAGCCAGTAAAACCCTTTCTGCCAGTGGTTTTCCGTTAGATGCCAGAAATGATCTTTCCATGTATTCGCAAACATTATCACCCAGCATCATATTACTCTGTACACTAAAATTAGTTCCTTTGATATGTTTGGCTACCTGTATACATTTTACACCTGTGTGGGATGCTACATTTCCTTTGGTATCGATAATGGCCACTTGTCTAACATCCCTGCCTGCATCTGCTTTGGTCAAACTGTCCAGTGTTTGTTGCGGCGTGTATCCTTTTTTGAGCATGGCCAATGCTTTTGGTCCGTAAGATTTATCTACAAATGATTGGGTAGCAACAGCACCAACACCAGCTTCAGCCCAGGGTACGGAAGTGCCTACACTAAACCAGTGACTCTGCACACCAACTGCCATCTCACCAGTTGATTCATCTCTGGCTACAATAGAATAGGTATGCACCAGGGGCGATTTTGAAGAATACACCTGTGAGTTGACATCTAAAACGCATAAAAGGATTGCAAAGAATAGAATATTTTTCATCTTGTTGACTTAAGGGTTAAAGTTAAGATACCTAACTGTAAGCTGAATCTTACACATAAAAAAAACCACACTAAGAATAGTGCGGTTGATACAACATGAGAAAATCGAAAAAAGCCCGGCTGTTAAGCCGGACTGTTAAATCTTATAGGTCAACTGTTCTTAACTTTTTTGGAAATTTTAAATCTGTACTCATGGTTTTGCCATCTCTACTATAACTAATTTTAAAGCTATCACCCTCTTTCATATCCCTGGTTTTATTTTTAAGATCTTCAACAGAAGTGATGGCTTTACCATCAATTTCGGTAATCAGGTCGCCTTCTTTCAAACCTGCTTTTGCTGCGGGTGATGCATCATCCACATCCAGCACTTTTACACCTTTGCTGTCTTCCTGGTCCTGAATTTGCAGACCCAGCTTGGGCTTGCGGTTAAAGTTAAAATTCATCCCATTCAAGTTAGGAGCTTCAAAATTAAAATCATCCCCATTAAAGTTGAATACCCTTTCTTCCACTACTTTGTTTTTTCCTAAAATGGCGCTGGCTGTTGCATCTTTACCATCGCGCAGGTAATGGATGGTGATTTTATCTTCGGGTTTGAATTTGCCGATCGTTTTATAAAGTTCATCGCTATTGCTGATGCCGGTTTCCCCGATTTTAGTAATCACGTCGCCATTTTTCAATCCTGCTTTTTCTGCAGCGCTACCTTTTTCTACATTGGTGATTTTAGCCCCTTTATCAGTTTTTTCAGTTACTACACCTAAAAAAGCCTTATTGGTAGTTCCTGCCATATTATCTCCATTGATTCTGAAGCCTTCCATGGGAATTCTTCTGTTCCAAACCATGGGCATTTCCGGACCGTTGCCATGTTTTCTGAGGATTTCTATATCGGCATCCTGCATGTCTTTGAGGTTTTTGCCGTTCAGGGTAATCTGATCACCATCAACTACTATGGTCATTTTTTCAGCACCATCTCCTTTTTTGCGAATAGTGATGGTTTCTTTTTTCCCATCAACTATTTTCTTTTCTTCTACGATCTTTTTTTCCTCGTAAACCTTTTTCTCTTTTGGTGCAGTTTCTTTGGTTTGGGCATTTGCTGTCATACCTATACTGCATGCTATCAATAAAAGGGGTAAAACTTTGCTATTCATAAAAGCGGTTTTAGTTGTACGAAATTATTTGTAGATCAAATGTAGTAGAAAATTTAAATACGAAATCTTTCGGAAATGTTAAATAAGGTTAATATTTTGAACGAAGGGGATAGCGTTCAATGAAGGTATAAGACCTAATTATTTTCAGGTGGATTGTATTAAACCAGCAGCGACTTTACTTTTTCAATAACCTGATCTAAATTACTGGCATCCTGACCACCCGCTGTTGCCAATGTTTTCTGTCCGCCACCGCCACCTTTAATTAAAGCAGCAATATGTTCTTTAATAATTTTAGGCGCTTCCAGGTTTTTGGTAACACTAACAGACTCGTCGATTAAGATGGCTACATGTGCTTTGCCATCAATAACGGCTGCAAGAACTACCAGATAATTGGTGAGGTTATTTTTTAGTTCAAAACACAATTTTTTAAGTGCATCTGCCTGGTTAACGGTAACAATAGCTCCCAGAAAATTTGTACCATTTACAACTTCAATAGTAGGGAGAAGCTGGTTTTTGATCACGATCAATTGTTTGGCTTCCAAACTTTCCAGTTGCTTTTTCAATTCAGCATTTTCGGTAACCAAAGCTTCCACTGCTTTAGGGAGTTCTTTGGGGTTTTTAAGTGTTTCTTTTATCTGGTCTATTTCTTCAAACTGTTTGTTAACCAGTGTTTCAGAAGCTTTGCCAGATACTGCTTCTATTCTGCGCACGCCGGCTGCCACAGCTGTTTCCTGTTTGATCTTAAATAAGCCCAGCTCTCCAGTTGCGCCCACATGCGTTCCACCGCAGAGTTCTAAAGAATAAGAGGGGTCGATGATAACAACGCGAACAGTATCGCCATATTTTTCTCCAAATAAAGCCATAGCACCCATTGCTATTGCTTCATCCTTGTGCATTTCTTTAATATGAACAGGAATATTTTCCCTGATCTTCTGGTTAACAATAGCTTCTACTGTTGCAATTTCTTCATTGCTCATTTTTGCAAAATGCGAAAAATCGAAACGAAGATGATCTTCATTAACCAGGCTTCCTTTTTGGGCCACATGTTTTCCCAATACAGTGCGTAAAGCAGCATGCATGAGGTGTGTTGCAGAGTGATGAACCGTAATGGACTGCCTGCTTTCCCTATTTACTTTTGCCAATACCGGTAAAGAAATATCGGCAGGTAATTGATCGGTAAATTGTATGATCAGGTTATTTTCTTTTTTGGTATCCGTTACTTCAATGGATTCATTACCAAAAGTCAAAATACCCTTATCACCGCACTGGCCGCCACTTTCAGCGTAAAAAGGGGTTGCTTCCAGTACAATTTGAAAAGCCTCTTTTCCTTTGGCTTTTACCTTACGGTATTTTACCACCCTGCTTTTAATTTCCAGAGAATCGTAACCTACAAACTCTGTCATGCCATGTTCTATTACTACCATCCAATCCTCTGTATCAATGGTTCCTGCTGCGCGACTGCGGTTTTTTTGTTGTTGCATTTCCGCCTCAAAACCTTTTTCATCTATCAGCAGGTTTTTTTCGGTGGCGATTAATCTGGTAAGGTCTATCGGGAAACCAAAAGTGTCAAAGAGTTCAAATGCCGCTTTACCTTCTATCGTATTTCCGGAAGCCGCAACTATATCATCCATCCTTTTCAATCCTTTATCCAATGTTTTCAGGAATGCATCTTCTTCTTCTTTTACCACCTTAGTTACAAAATCCAACTGGCCGATCAATTCTGGAAATACCTGTTCAAACTGGTTGGCCAGTAAAGGCATCAATTGAAACAGTAAGGGTTGTTTGTAATCAAGGTAGGTATAATAATAACGAACAGCCCTGCGTAAGATTCGCCTGATCACATAGCCTGCGCCGTTATTGGAAGGTAACTGACCATCGGCAATGGTAAAAGCGATAGCCCGGATATGGTCTGATAATACGCGAAACGCAACCGCTTCCTTACTATCGCTGTAATCGTATTTTTTTGCGGTAATTTTTTCGATCGCAGCAATGGTGCCTGAAAAAATATCGGTATCGTAGTTACTTTGTTTTCCCTGCAATACACGAACCAGTCTTTCAAAACCCATACCTGTATCAACATGTTTGGCAGGAAGTGGTTCCAAACTGCCATCTTTAGAACGATTGTACTGGATAAATACATTGTTCCAGATCTCAATTACCTGAGGATGATCATGGTTAACCAGGGTTTTGCCATCGATCAATTTTCTTTCTTCATCAGACCGGCAATCCACATGTATTTCAGAACATGGGCCACAGGGTCCGGTATCGCCCATTTCCCAGAAATTATCTTTTTTATTACCAAAAATAATGCGCTCCTCCGGTATTAATTTCTTCCATTCATTCAACGCAATTGTGGAAGGAGGGATGCCTTCTTTTTTGTCACCTTCAAATACCGTTACGTATAATCGGTCTTTATCTAGTTTATACACTTCTGTCAACAATTCCCAACTCCAGGCAATGGCTTCCGCTTTAAAATAATCACCAAAACTCCAGTTACCCAACATTTCAAACATAGTATGGTGATAGGTATCTACACCAACTTCTTCCAAATCATTGTGTTTGCCACTTACGCGTAAGCATTTTTGCGTATCCGCTATCCTTTGGTGGGAAGCTATTTTGTTACCAAGAAAAAAATCTTTGAACTGATTCATACCCGCATTCGTAAACAATAAAGTAGGGTCGTTTTTCACTACAATAGGTGCGGAAGCAACAATCTGATGCCCTTTAGAGGCAAAAAAATCAAGGAAGTTCTGGCGTATCTCTGCGCTGGTCATCATCTATCAGAAAATTTTAAACAAAATGTTAGGTACTTAGAAACTATATTTGAAGCCATTTATAGGGTGCCAAAGATAAGGAATTGAGGCGTTAATCATTGGGCGGGCAGCACTAGAATGAATTACTAAAGGACTTATTTCTGGTAAAAGACAGGCCTGCTTGATTGTCCAATACCCCGAAATTCGGTTAGTCCTCCTGCAAAATTTAGCTTGTCATGAAAAAGGTTAAATACTACTATAATACACACACGCTCCGGTATGAAAAACTGGAAACACCCCTTCGTGTGCGGTTATTGCAGTTGATTGGTTTCATTGCCGCTTCTATAGTTACAGGGATGATCATTTTTATGATCGCATTCCGATACATAGATTCTCCCAAAGAAAAATTACTTCGTCAGCAAAATGATGAACTTTCTCAGAATTACAGTGTTTTTATGGAAAGGGTAAAGCAACTGGAACTTCAAATGGACGAAATTGAGAACAGGGACAATAATGTTTACCGTAATATTTTTGGAACAGATCCAATACCAGACAGTATTAGGGTGAAGGACATGGAAAAAAAGCGTGAGGTTAAACTGGTACAAAGCATGGGTGAAAGTGAGTTGATTGAAAGTATTACCAAACAATTGAACAATCTTTCTTTGCGAACAGCTTACCAGGGTAATTCATTCGATCTGATCAGTGAGTTGGTAAAAAATAAGGAAAAATTACTGGCTGCAACACCTTCAATTCAACCATTAAACAATAAACAACTCAATAGACTTGCTTCGGGTTTTGGTTATAGAATTGATCCGGTGTATAAGGATCGAAGGGCGCATATGGGATTGGATTTTGCCGCTCCATTGGGCACACCTATATATGCCACAGCCGATGGCAGGGTAAAAGATGCTGGTTTTAATACTGGCGGACTTGGAAACAGGGTAGTGATCTATCATGGTTTTGGATACGAAACGGTGTATGGCCACATGGTGCGTATCAAGGCTAGGGTAGGTGAAACAGTGAAAAGAGGAGAAGTAATTGGTTATGTAGGAAATTCGGGAAAAAGCACTGGTGCTCATTGTCATTATGAAGTGCATAGGAATGGACAAGCTGTTGACCCCATTTACTATTTCTACAATGATTTGAATGCGGAACAATTCGACAGGATCCTGAAACTGGCTGCTGCCAGCAACCAAAGTTTAGATTAAAAAAATTTAGCGAAAATATAAAATATGGAACCTGGCGTTAGAACATACCTGATACGTATTGTAAATACCCTTTCTCTTGGGTTACTATGGATGGTAGTGAATAGCACTCTGGGTATTATGTATGCATTTGCCTTTGTTGACAAACAGATAAGTATTGGGAATATTATATTTTATATATGGTTTCTGGTTAGTCTGGTTGTCTATTTGATCTGGGTTTACAGAGTTTGGAGCAAGCCCATCGATTTTGAAGAGTAAGTCTTCTATAAATAAAAATCCATTTTCTTTTTACTGATAGATTTGCTTATTTTCAGATTACATTAATGTTTGGCTATGTATCTGAAAAAATATTCGCAGTGGATAGTAGTTACGGGAACCTTATTGATCTGGTGTATTAAGTTTTTAATTCGTCCATTTATTTCTATCCCATCTCAATTCAACATATTATTAGGGATAGCCCCAAACCTGCTTGGATCTTTTATGCTTCCTTTTTTTGCGCATTGGTTTTTAAAAAGATTTATCAGTCTCCAAACAAAATATGAATTGACTGTTGCTTGTTTATTTGGCTTGCTTCTGGTGATCATTAATGAATATATCCAGCGGATTCCTTTTTTTGGCAGAACCTTTGATTACCTGGATATCCTTTCTTCAGTTATTGGTGTGATGATGGGGCATTTGGTATTTGGAAAGCTAATGGGATCTCGCCAATCTGGTGTAAGTGAAGTAAACTGGTAAATATATTATGCTTGAGACTTATTTTACCGGAAATTCAATGATTTTATCCAGTACAAATTTTCTGGAAGCTTCTCCATTTTTCATTTTGTATTGAACCTGTCTGTAATTGCCAGTAGGTTGGTTATTGGTATCTCCCTGCTTATAAATCCTGAATCTTTGCACAAGCGTATTTTCTACCAATGCAAATTCATCATGTCCCATAAAGCCTTCATTCGCCTTAGGGTTATCCTGGATATTGGGAAATGAAATTTGACTCAAAGATCTTCCGTTATTCACCGAGAAACCCAGCACTTTAGCAGAGCCGGCAGAACGTGTATAGATCAGTACTTCGGGAAACCCATCACTATTCAGGTCACCAATTTCTGCATCGGTAACAGCGCCTTCTATTTGTAAGGTGAATTTATTATTGTCTGTTTTCAGACCAAAAGGTTGCAGGGTCAATTCTTGCGTAGAACCTTCGCCCTTTGTGGTGATTTCGAAAGAAATATTTTGTAAGGTTAATAACTTTTGGAATACGGTAGAATCTATCTGCTCATGATCTAATGGTTCTGACAATTTTCTGTAAGTGCCGGCCAAGCTAGCTCCTCCGGAACAGAAATAGGATAAGATGCTATTGTTTTTTGAATTTTCTGCTTCAATTGTTAATGCATTGTGGCTGAAAACAAAGAGTATATCATTTTCAAATTGGTTGGTCTTAAAAGTATTTTCAGAAACCTTGTAAGCAGTAGCGTCAAAGCGGCAAGTCGGCTTTTTTTTGTCGGCCCTCGACCTTACTGAAATATGGATGGAACTATCTGTTAGGGAAGTGATTTTAAAAGCCACCCAATCATAGCCCTGGCTTCTTTTGAAATATTCTTCGGTAACATAATTTCCAACATAGGTTTTTTCTTTATTGATAGAAGTGTCACTATTTTCTTTTTTGTCAGGCACATTAGCAGGGTTGGCACATGAAATGCCTAGACAGGTAATAACAATAAGTAATGTGAATAAATAGGAAGATCTTACTAACATAACAAGGTTCAAATAGGTAACAATAGGTTAGGTATAATTAATTTTTACTGTCCTTAGTATCCAGTATTACAGGCGTTTTTCCCGATCCCATAATGATTACTTTGGCATTAGGGGAAGTGATCAAACCTTTCATGATCTGAATCTGTTCATACTGTAATTGTCTTTCGCCTAAACCGGAACTAATAATTTTTTGGTAATCAGCAATACCCTGTGCTTCTACTCTTTTACGTTCTGCTTCCTGCTTTTCTTTCTGCAACACAAATTCCATTTTCTGAGCATCCTGCTCGGCCTTTATTTTTTCTTCAATAGAACCCTTTACAGTTGCAGGCAATGTAATATTCCTTACCAATATCTGTTCCAGCACCAATCCGCGCTTTTTAAAATCCTCATCTATTGTTTTAAAAATTCTTCCCTGAAAAAGGTCCCTTTTGGTTGAATACAGATCAACAGCCGTAAAGTAAACGGCATTATCTCTGATCTTGGTTCTTGTTAGGGGGCGTACGATTTTGTCTTTATAATCCAAACCGGTTTCCTTAACAATATTTGGTGCTTCAACACTAATCACACGGTATAATACAGTAAGGTCAATCACTACTTCCAGTCCATCTGCAGTTAATACCCGTATAGCATCATCACCAGCTTTGTCACCTTCATCATGGATCCCACTCATGGTATAGTTTTGGGTTTTGATATCAATTTCATTTACTTCTACGAGCGGGTTAATCAGATTCAAACCACTTGTAAGGATTGTATTGTCTACTTTACCAAATAAGGAAGTAACGCCAATTTGCCCGGCATCAATTTGCTTAATAGAGGATGTTAGGAAACCAATAATAGCTAATACCAATCCACCAACGCGCAAGCCGGCGCCAAGTTTATGTAATTCTTCTTTTTGCTTTATAATAACTGATCCAACTACCAAAAGAAGGATGCCAAGAATAATGAGTACCATGATTTTTTATTTTAATTTATGAGTCGTAAAAGGGTTCAAAATATTACATTAACTGCTGTGGTCAACTACAATTACCCATTCATTTTTTATTTTTTTGAATAGGAGGGTATAATGACCGCTAACATCACCTGCCGATCTGTTCAACATCCACTTTCCCAGAACAAAATACCTGTCTGCCGTTAATTTTTCAACCTTGAGTATTTGAAAACTGAGTGTACCCATTCTTGCTTTATCCGGATAGGTTCTTTTATAATTTTCCAGCGTTTTTTGGAAGCCATAAGTGGGTCCGCTTTGTCCAACAAATAGCAGGCTGTCACTTTTCCAGTAACCTTTCATAAAAGCATCAATATTCCCCTGATTCCAGAATTTGGTTTGGTTGGCAAGTATGGAACGGATTTGCGCTTCGTCGGTATTTTGTGCAATTGAAAAATGGTTCTGAAAGGTTAAGAAGCAAATAGCTAAAAGAAGCTGTTTCATCATACAAGATTTGAACGTTAAGCTACGATTAATTTGAGGATTATGGATAGCGGATTGTGGATTGATGGTGCAAGGTGCTAGATACTAGATACTGGATGCTGGATTTACTATGGTGTGGCAAATTTTATTTCCAGGCTCTAACCATTTCTCTTTTACCCCAGGGGCCGGGGATTTTTTCAACCCGGAAGCCGGCAATTGTCATAGCTTTTCTTACCATGCTTTTACTGCAATAGGTAACCAGGTTTCCGCCTGGCTTCATGGAATTGTATAATTTTTGAAAAATGGGTTCCGTCCATAATTCTGGTTGTATCAATGGCGAAAAAGCATCGAAATAAATGGCATCATATATTTCTGAGATAGTCAGATTTGCGATAGTGTCTGCTTTTTTAGAAAGCGTAAAGTATGGGTTAATCTCCATTTCTTTTTCCCATTCGCATTGGTGTAAGAGAGTAAATTCTTTTTCTAAGCCTACCATTACGCCGTAATTAAGCAATTTTGTTTCCGAATTCGGTAATGGATAAGTTTCGTAGCAGGTATAATTTATTTTTGTTTGATGATGGATGGCTTCTTCTAAACTAAGTAGTGCATTTAAGCCGGTTCCAAATCCCATTTCCAAAATGTGTAAGGACTGATGGTTTGCTTTATCCAATAAGGGTTTCAGGCAGGCATTAATGTATATGTGTTTACTTTCACCAATGGCTCCGTGGCGACTATGATAGGTTACATTCCATTCAGGAATTTTTAATGTGTGAGAACCGTCTGCGGTTAGCTGTATTTCTCTTTGCATCCCCCTGCAAATTAGCTAACTTAAATCTATGGATTACAGAACACATTTAAGGAAGGATAAAAAACTGGCAAAAACCATCGGGAAAGAAAAGATGGAATTAACCTTACATGCAAATATTCCTCTGCGGATGATGGCCAGTATCATGAGTCAGCAATTAAGTACGGCTGTTGCCAAAGTTATCTTCAAAAGATTTCTGGAATTGTATAGTGGCAAAGAGCCCAAACCTAAGCAGGTTCTGGATACGCCTGATACCCAATTACGATCTATTGGCTTGAGTAATGCAAAAGTTGGCTATGTGAAAAACGTAGCTGCTTTCTGTTTGGAACATAAGATTACCGATAAAAAATTGCAGGCATTAACGAATGAAGAAATTATTGATCTTTTGGTACAAATAAAGGGAATAGGCCAATGGTCTGTTGAAATGTTACTAATGTTTAGTTTAGGGCGGGAAGATGTTTTTGCACTGGATGATTTGGGTATTCAGCAGGCTATGACAAAAATTTATAAGCTTGATCCTGCCAGCAAAAAGGAAATGAAAGCTAAGATGTTACAGATCTCAGCTAAATGGCAACCTTATAGAACCTTTGCATGTATGCATTTATGGCAATGGAAGGATACTCCCGCTACCTAAGCTGAGTTTCTGGCTGCATTGATAATGCCGAACATACTTCTGGTGATGAGTTTTTCGTAAACCTCTTTTAGTGCAGGTGTAGCTTCTTTTTGGTGGAGCTGGTAAAGTGCATATTGTTGGATGGTTAACAGGGGTAAAACAATTTTATCGCGCATTTGAATAGATGCCCTGCCTGTTTTATCATCCTGCATTAATTCTGTTGAATCAGATAATTCCATCACCAGTTGGGCGGTGAGGTCGAATTCTTTTTTGATCAATTCCCAAATATCACCATAAGTGGGGTCGTCTTTTATATACTGAGTGAGGGTAAATGTTGATTTTAGCATACTCATCATGCTATTGTCAATCAATGTTCTGAAAAACAATACATTTCTAAACATGGCTTTTACATCATCCCACAATCCCTTTTCTTTCATTTGAAATAAAGCCGTTCCTACGCCAAAATAGCCCGGAACATTCTGTTTCAGCTGACTCCAGCTTCCAACAAATGGAACTGCCCGCAGGTCTTCAAATTTTAATCCGCCACCGTTTCCGCGTTTGGATGGGCGACTGGCAATATTGCTTTTGCTGTAATAATTCAGTGGACTAAACTGTTGTAAATAATTCAGGAAAAGTGGATGTGTTTTGAATGATTGGTATGAGTCATAGCTGATCTTTCCCAATTCATCCAATAAAAAACGATCGTGTTGCGAAAGCTGCATCCTGGTTTCTGCAAATAGTTCGTTGCTTAGTCCGGCACTTAGTAATTGTTCCAGATTGTATTGTGATGACTGGATAGTGCCAAAATTTGATGTAATGGTTTGGCCCTGAATGGTTAGTTGAATTTCTTCGTTTTCAATATTATTACCTAAGGAAGCATAAAATTTATTGGTTTTTCCGCCACCTCTGGATGGGGGTCCGCCTCTGCCGTCAAAAAATTTTGCTTTGATATTGTATTTCCTTGAGATAGCTGTAAGGTTTTCTTTGGCTGTATAAATACTCCAGTTTGCCTGCAGGTATCCGCCATCTTTGGTGCCATCACTAAAGCCCAGCATCATAGTTTGTTGCTGATTTCTTAATTGCAGGTGATATTTGTAAACGGGATGGGTGTATAGAAATTCCATGATACGTTCCGCATCCTGCAGATCGTCGATGGTTTCGAATAAAGGGATGATGTCTACAGTAAGGCTTTCTGCTTTCCATCCACACAAACGGAATAGGGCATATACTTCCATTACATTTACCGAGCTCTGACAGTTACTGATGATATATCGTTGGCAACCTGCTTCCCCATTCATGTTCTGAATGGTATTGATCGTATAAATACTTTGGAGGGTATCTTTTGCAATGCCATCCACCAGTGTTTCCGGATCAATTTGGGCATCTAGTTCCGATAAAATGGCATTTTTTTCAGTCTCTGAAAGCGAAGCATAATTATCAGGTAATAAAGCAGGCAGATTTTTTTCTTTCATGTGGGCATTGATATCCATCAATACCTGGGTGTGTATCCTGCTATCCTGCCTAATATCTAATGCGGCAAAATGGGTACCGAATATTTTTACTTTATGAATGAGGCTATCAATCCTGTTCAAATAAAGAGCGTGGTGATTTTTTATCACCAGTTCCCGCATATCGTACAACTGTTTTATTAATTCTTGTGTAGTAACCATCTTACTTTCTTCCGGTCTGAATACATTTTCGTAAAGCTGCTGCTCCAGTGCATGTATCAAAGCATCTACGCCGCTGAAAGTTAGTCTGCGCGTGAGTTTCCGCACATCTCGGTAATAACAAACTATGATAGAACTTCTTAAGGCTTCAGCTACTTTTAAAGTAGTGGCTGCATTTACAAATGGGTTCCCATCTCTGTCGCCACCGGGCCAAAACCCCAGTTCAATGAAAGGGTTATCGCCATCATAGGCATTATCAAAAACTTCCTGGTTGATAAAATTGTAAATATTGCCAATCGACTGGTACAGGATATTTTCCAGGTACCACATGAGGTTTACTGCTTCGTCATAAGGTGTAGGTTGTTTCTTATTGAGAAAGGGTGTGATGCCTAATTGCTGAATATAAAGGTTGATGGTATGAAAATCATTTTTGCTAATGGCTTCACTCATATCATGTATAATGCCCAGCACACTGCCGGGATAAAACTGCGTAGGATGTGCTGTTAGAACTACCCTGACTTTAAACTTGCGTAGTTTATTTTTAAGTGCCTGAGTTTTACCAGCAAAAACTGCTTCATTATACAGGGCTTTTAAACTACCTGCACCATCCATATTGTTAACCGTGGTAAATGCGGCATCTTCAATTGCATCAAACAATACCACTTGTCGCTCTACATACTGAGCAAATTTAAAAAGCCTGTCAACCTTCTCTTCCTGCGTTTGTACAATGGTATGTTGCTGAAAGAACTGGTCAATAATTTCTATTGGACTTTTGCCTTCTTCATAACCGTCTTTACATGCCTGTAAGAGAATGGGTAATAGGGCGCCCACATTGGCAATGCCAGAAAAGGGGAGAGCTGCAAACAGACTATTGTAAATGGTGTATTTGTCTGTTACATTCCTTTTAAAGTTGGTGATATATAATGAAGAGGACATAGATTGAATGCTGGCTTCCAAGATAATTCATTTGCGCCGATTGAAACTAACAAATGGCGCAAAATATTAGTTTAATTAGTGCGTTCAACCCTAATGAACGTTAGTATATTTTTGAAGATATCATTAAACTATCTATCTTTTAGGTAGTCTTAATGATTGAAATATATTTAAACCTAACTGCATGCAAGCCGAAGACAAGGAATTATTGTTTCAGTTTCAACAACCAGGAACGAAAGAGCGTGCTTTTACGGCTATTATAAAAAAGTACCAGGAGAAGCTTTACTGGCATGTACGCCGTTTGGTAGTAGTGCATGATGATGCCAATGATGTGCTACAAAATGTATTTATTAAAGTTTGGAAGGGGTTAGAAAATTTCAGGGAAGACAGTCAGTTATACACCTGGCTGTACCGTATTGCTACCAATGAATGCCTTAGTTTTCTGGAGCAGCAAAAAAGAAGGGGTACGGTGAGTTTGGATAATGATGGTGGAGAGGGCCTCGGTCATCAGGTAAAAACAGACAGTCATTTTGATGCCAATAAACTGGAATGGCGTCTGCAGGTAGCTATCCAGCAATTGCCAGAAAAGCAGCGACTTGTTTTTAACCTTCGCTATTTTGATGAAATGCCTTACCAGGAAATGAGCAAGGTTTTAGATACAAGCGAAGGTGCATTGAAGGCCAGTTACCACCATGCGGCCAAAAAAATTGAGGAATTTATCAAAAACTATTAAACTAACCTGCAATAATCAGGTCTAAATCCTAAGATGGAACAGCAGTCAGCTATATATGATGAAATAAATGAGGCATACCCTGTTTTAGCGGGTATCGATAAAAGAATGCCTTATGCCCTTCCTGAAAATTATTTTCATCAGTTGGTTGCGCTTGTGCAGAAGAATATAGAAACAGATGCAACTTTATTAGCTGTTAACCAGGAAATTTACCAGGTTCCGGATGGTTATTTTGATCAATTTTCTTCCAGTGTGCTATCTAAAATAAAAGCAGGCGAGGGAGAAAATGAAGTAACAGCGGAATTGCATGAACTAGCTCCTTACTTACTTTCATTATCAAAAGAGCCGTTATTTAGTTTGCCGGAAGGCTATTTTGAACAAACTAATTTTACAAGTTTTACTAAAACTACTACAGCACCTGTTTTTGCTATCCAAAGAGTAAGAAAGTTTATGCAATATGCGGCTGCGGCGGTTGTTACGGGGATATTAGTATTTAGTGCTTTCATGTTTACGGATAATGATACCCAGTACAAATCATTTGAGCAGTATAACCAACTGGATATTCCTGCTGCTTTACAAACGGTGAGTGATGAGTCTTTAGAAACTTATCTGGATAACCCTGAACAGATTTCTTTAAGTTTTACAGCATCTGCCACCGAAATAGAAGATCTAGCGCTAGACCTTAATACCCCCATTCAAAATTTGAGTGATGATGAATTAACTGAATACCTGGATGGTCCTATCGAATCGCAAGGTTCAACAACTATTGAAAAAAACAAATAACCATGAAAAAGATATTCCCCTTAATACTCCTTTGTTTCTTTTTAGCATTGAATACACAAGCACAAAAGCGGGATTCAGTATCGCGGTCGGCCACGATGCAAGGATTAAAGATTGCTTATGTAACCAAACAATTATCCCTTACCAGTGAGGAAGCGCAAAAATTCTGGCCAGTATATTTTATTTATGTGGAAGACCTCAAGAAAGCCAGAATGCAAAACAGGCAAGATGTATTGGGCATGGAAGAAGAAATGTTGAATGTGCGCAAAAAATATAAAACAGATTTCAAGAAAATATTGAGTACAGAAGAAAGGGTAAATAAATTATTTACTGCAGACCGCGACTTTGGTAATGAGGTACGTAAAGAGCTACAAAAAAGATCTCAGATGCGTAATGGACATAAACCTTCTTTATAAGGGAATGATCAATCAGGCCAAACAGGTGTTTTGATATCATGGTAGAAAAGAAATTTCCAATTGGATACTTGTCCTTCCTGCCACCATTTTCCCCTTAGTTCCATACATTTTTTTCCGTCGTAATCGTATTTAGCAACAAACCTGCTTTTCATTTGCTGTAACTGTGGGGCTACGTCGCCACCAAAAAATACGATGGTATCATCTTCACTTATCCAAAATACCTGGTGAAACTTGCTATGGGCGCCTGTTACCTGGTAACGGATAGCATCACCAATCATACCTTCCTCTTCTTCTAACCAAACTACTTTACTAAACTCTTCCAGCAGCAAAAAGTCTTCAGGTTGATAAGATGTTGTACCAATTGATTTAGCGTATGCAAACTCACTTTTCTGAACATAATAAGTAGCATAAGGAAAACTGATAAACCTCTCAGCTTTATTGGAATCCTGATAGGTAATTCCACCTGCATGGTCTTTATGTAAATGACTCATCAATACTTTTGTAACCTTATTAGGATCTATGCCGGCTTTTTGAAGGTTTTGGTGTAATTGAAGCTGGCCATCCCTTCCATGGTATCCCAATCCTGTATCCAGTAAAATGATGTCTTCTTTTGTAATAACTACAAATGGCTGTATTTCTACCAGTAAGCTTCCCATTGGCCGGGTATTGAGTTCTTCTGTAGCTGTGTTGAATGGGATAAAAACCTTTGTTTTGTCGATGGTGAAAGACCCTTCTGAAAGTGGAATGATAGTCATAATTCTGGAAGAAATTTGCAAAATGAAGACAGATTTTAATTCCTACAACACCTTAATTATCTTAATACCATTTGTCTGTCTGCATCCAACCTTAATAAAACAAAAATCAATATAGTAAAAGTAATAAGTGAAGATCCTCCATAACTAATCAGCGGCAAAGGGATTCCTACTATGGGGAAAAGACCAATGGTCATGCTCACATTTACTGCAAAATGGAAGAATAAGATACTGGCAACACTGTAAGCATAAACCCTGCTAAATATACTTCGCTGTCTTTCTGCAATTTTTAAAATCCGGAATAGAAGAAAAACATAAATAAGTAGAAAGATGGTACAGCCGATAAATCCAAAAGCCTCACCAAGTGATGTAAAGATGAAATCGGTATGCTGTTCAGGAACATATTTACCGCGTGTTTGTGTGCCTTTCAAAAATCCACGGCCTGTTAATCCGCCGGAACCAATGGCAATCTTACTTTGACGAACATTGTAGTCATCTGGTTTACGAACTGCTTTCTCACCAGATTTCCTTTCTGATTTTTTGTTCTTACTACAATCGTATTCACGACCAACCATGCTGTAAATACGGGTACTCTGGTAACATTCGAGGACATTGTTAAAAATATAAGGAACTGCCAATCTTTGGGTGCCAACACATAATAACCAGATACCAAAAATGGCAAGTAAAGCTGTTTTATTTTTTCTATTATTTTT
>CALRUV010000012.1:0-29294 GCA_943371455.1 Chitinophaga pinensis
ACCTTACTGCCAAGGAATTTCAATTGCTGGAATATTTTATGCGCAATAAAAACAGAACCCTTACCAGGGCGCATATAGCCGAAAATGTTTGGAATATTGATTTTGACCCACAAACAAATGTGATAGATGTGTATGTGAATTATTTGAGAAATAAAATTGACAAGGATTTCCCGTCAAAACTAATTCACACACAGATAGGCATGGGTTATATCATGAGAGACAATTGAGTTTATGAAAATCAAGCTAAAAATTGTTTTTTTATTTACAGGATTGGTTACCACCATTTTGTTGGTTCTTTGTTTTGGCATCTACTTTATTTCTATCCAAAACAGGCAAAATGATTTCAGAACAAGGTTGAAAAACAGGGCCATCACCACCATGAGCCTTTTGAGAAAAGTACCCGAAATAAACAATGAACTTTTACAAAGAATTGATGAATTAACCTTGGTTGCCTTACAGCAAAGAAGTGTGTTGGTGTATGCAAATGACAATAAAGTAATTTACCAATATACAGATGACAATACTGTATCTGTAGTTCTCAATAGTGTTATTAAAGAAAAGGTTCTCAGGTTGGGAGAATATTTTTTTACGGTTAATGGAAAAGATGCCATTGCATTATATATCAAAGGTGTTAAGAACAATTATATCATTGTAAGCGCAGCCTACGATAAGGATGGATTTGAGAAAAACAGACAGCTTACCTTCATCCTTATTTTCAGTTTCCTTTTTGGTGTTTTAATCACTTTTATTTCAGGCCTTTTCTTTTCTGACAGACTGGTAAAACCGATTAAAAAAATAACACTTGATGTAAAAGAGATCAGTTCTAGCAATTTATCCAAAAGAGTTCCTGTAACGGAACACAAAGATGAACTTAATGAATTGTCTAAAACCTTTAATGAACTTCTTAGCAGGCTTCAGGAATCCTTCGAAATACAGAAAAGATTTATTGCCAATGCCTCTCATGAACTGTCAACTCCTTTAACTGCTATTGTAAGTCAGCTGGAAATTACCCTGCAAAAAGAAAGAACGGATACAGAATATAAAGAATTGATCAGATCCGTTTATGACGATGTAATACACCTAACACAATTAACGAAGGGATTATTGGAAATTGCCAAAGCAAGCGGTTCTTTTGCCGGAATGGAATTAAAGCGGCTAAGGGTAGACGAACTATTACTCAAATTACCTTATACCATTAAAAAAGAAGATAGTCGTTATAAAGTAAATCTTCATTTTGATGCTTTTCCGGAAGATGATGAGAATGTACTGGTAGAAGGAAATGAGAACCTATTATTTAGTGCCATAAAAAATATTGTACAGAACGCCTGTAAATATTCCCCCGACCATGAAGCTTTTGTATCATTACATTTTGCTGGTACAAGTATCAGGATCACCATCACAGACAAGGGAACAGGCATACAGGAAAAAGATATCCCGTTTTTATTTCAGCCATTTTACAGGGGAAAGAATAGTATCACCAGTTCAGGGTTTGGACTCGGATTGTCATTGGCCAATGAAATAATCACTATACACAAAGGCAATATCAGCTTTGAGAACCTACCACAAAAAGGCAGTATGTTTAACATTGTTTTACCACTTGCCAAAAAGCCAAATAAATCTAATCGCTTCCTAACACACTCCTAATGAGTGTCTAATATCCCGACAATATATTTGTCCAAATCTATTCCGTAAAGATTACTTAGCTACAACTGTGTTAGACTAACAACCTGTCTAAAATTAGGTACAGCTTGTGTTACAGGTAATTTATTTTTTAATGTTTCAAATTTTATGTTCAAAAAATGTCTTAATTTTTTGTTGCTGATTTTACTTAGCAATTACTTGTGCGCACAAGGACTAGAAGTTACCGGCACACTTAGTGCGGATAATCTTTCTGTTACAGGAACTATTCAGGGTGGCACGTATAGTGGCACGCTTAGTAATGGCACATCAAATAGTATTACAGCAATTGGAACTCTTTCCTCTCTTACTGTAACTGGATTGATAAATGCTAATTCCTTTAGTGGAACACTTACTACTGCGGCTCAGCCTAATATAAGTTCTGTAGGCATACTCTCTGCACTTACAGTGACAGGATTGGTAAGAGCAGGCACCGTAAGTGCCACCATTACAACTGCTGCACAGCCCAATATTACCTCTTTAGGCACCTTATCTTCTATAACTGTTTCAGGCCTCATTAGTGGCGGAACGGTTAGTGGAACCATTGTTACAGCCAATCAGCCAAATATTTCAACATTAGGCGGACTTACCGCCATTACAGTTAGCGGACAGGTTACCGCCGGTACTTTTTCAGGATCAAATTATATAAATATACAGTCATTGGTTAGTTTTCAGATACTTGCTGGAGCAGGTGATTATACGGTACCCGAAGGTGTGTATTCTATTGAAGTTGAAGTTTTGGGAGGTGGCGGTGGTGGCGGTGGTATAAATGCAACTGTGGCAGCCACTAGAACTTTTGATGGCGGTGGCGGTGGCGCAGGTGGCTATGCTATTGAAAGACTTTCTGTAGTGCCCGGGCAAATTATTGCTTATTCTGTAGGAGCAGCCGGAATAGGTAACAATGGAACTGGAGGTACAGGAGGCAATAGTAGTTTTTCAGACCCGGCAGGAACAATTACTGCAAATGGAGGTGTAGGGGGTACTGCTGGCACAGTAGGTAATGCAGCTGCAAATACAAATGGTGGTACGGGAGGTACAGTAACCGGTGCTAGTATAGGAATTACAGGAGGCTCAGGTGGGGCAGGTCTAAGGTTTACTGGCCTTTTAGCTTTTTCGGGTTATGGAGCTGATTCAATATATGGACAAGGTGGTGCATCAAGGGTTGCTATTGCTAATATTGGAACTGCTGGCATTGACGGAACAGGTTTTGGCTCTGGCGGGAGTGGTGCTGCAGGTGAAGGTAATGGGGTAAATATTAATGTAGCAGGAGGAAATGGTACAGCAGGAACGATTATAGTTACGGAGTATAGATGAATTAGTTTTTTGTTTGTGGTTTGTATTTTAACCAAAAAAATTTTTTTATTGCTACTTTATATCGGCTACCTCTTAAATTTTGTTGATTTATTTGGGAATCGTTCATGAAATTATTTTTATGGCATGAGCAAATAAAATTTTAGAAGCAACTTCAGAGTTATAAAATGTTCCACATTATTTTTTTTAATAAATATCACTTCTTTAAACTAATCTCATTCTAATGCCAAACTAATACTTGTTTAATCTCTTGCCATTACATTTGTCCAGACGCTTGCTTAATAAGAGCACTAATTCCTGTTTAAACTTTCAATAAGTATAAACTGAAATCAGGTCTTTTATCAGGCATATTGTTGTGCAAACGCTGGAGATTTTATGTTCAAAAAATATCTATACTTTTTTCTACTTATTTTATTTAGCAATTATGTTCATGCGCAGGGACTTGAAGTTACTGGTACTTTAAGCGCTGATAACCTCACTATTACCGGTACCATTCAAGGTGGCACTTATAGTGGTACTTTAAGTAATGGCACTTTAAATACGATCACTTCCATTGGAACACTTTCTTCCTTAACCGTAACGGGATTGGTTAATGCCGGCTCAGTAAGCGGAACAATAACCACAATAGCACAGCCAAATATAACTTCTATAGGAACGCTAGCTACTTTAACTGTTACTGGATTGGTTAATGCTGGCACGATCAGTGGTACACTTATAACTGCTGCTCAAACAAATATTACTTCATTAGGAACACAAACTGCTTTAACTGTTACTGGGCTTGTCAATGCTGGAACAGTTAGTGCAACCATAACAACTGCCAATCAACCAAATATTACAACCCTAGGCGGACTTAGCGCCATTACCGTTAGCGGACAGGTTACAGCGGGCACTTTTTCCGGTACAAATTATATCAATGTACAATCACTGGTAAGTATTCAAATACTTGCCGGAGCTGGAAATTACACGGTACCTGCAGGTGTTTATACCATTGAAGTTGAAGTTTTAGGCGGCGGCGGTGGTGGCGGTGGTGTAAATGCTGTTATTACAGCCAGTAATACTTTTATGGGTGGTGGCGGTGGTGCAGGTGGCTATGCAAATAAAAGAATCCTCGTATCACCAGGACAAATCATTGGCTATTCCGTGGGTGCTGCCGGAACAGGAGGTACTGGTATAGGAGGATCTGGAGGCAATAGTAGTTTTTCTGATCCGGCGGGAACCATAACTGCCAATGGAGGTGTTGGCGGTGCAGCAGCAACTGTAGCTACTACTGTTGCTATTTTTAATGGTGGCTCTGGAGGAAGCGTAACAGGTGCTACTGTTGCAATAACGGGTGGTACTGGTGGAGCCGGCATGCGATTTAGTGGAACACTAGGCTATTCAGGATATGGCGCTAATTCAATTTATGGCGTCGGTGGGGCATCTAGGGTTACAATATCAAATGTTGGCACTGTAGGTGTTGACGGAACAGGATTTGGTTCCGGGGGCAGTGGTTCTGCAGGTGAAGGAGCAGGGGGTGGAGCCATTAGCAGAGCCGGAGGAAATGGCACAGTAGGGACCATTATAGTAAGAGAATTTAGATAAGATCAGTTTATGGTTTGTGTTTTGTAGTCTGTAGTTTGTGGTTGTTTACGGCTAAACCCAACCACAGACTACAGACTCCAAACTCCAGACTCCAAACTCACTTATGCCCCTTCCGCATATCTTCCACATCATCCATCGCTGGGCCTTGTATAATCTTTCTCCAGTCAATTTCTTTGTTATATCGCTTCATGGCAATACCCGGATCAAATACCTGCTTTGAAGGGAACTCAAATGTATAAGGTGTAAAATCTGGCTTATCTGTAAAGAAATCAGTTAATAAAGAAGCAGTTGCATCATACTGATTTACATAAGGCACATTTAATACATTATAAATAGTTTTGAGGATAGACCCAAAATTAGCGTGGGTATGGGATGTATAATTCTTCTTCACATAAGGGCCTGCCAGCATTAAGATACTTCTATGCGCATCTATATGGTCTACCCCTCCCTGTGGATCATCTTCTGTTACCACTACCAGCATATTCTTCCAGTATTTTGTTCTGGATAAAAAATGCAACATCCTTCCCAATGCCAGATCATTATCGGCCACATATGAATGCGTATAAGGATAACCATCTGCTGGTCTAGGACCCGAAGTATGATCGTTAGGTAATTGAATGGTAATCAGTTGGGGCATTGTTTCTTTACCCTTTAACCACTTGTTGGTAAATTCTGTTTCAAATTGATCCGCTCGGAATTGATCGGGTATATTGGTATTATAACCAGCATAATTTCTACTCGTTCTTGACCACAAAGCTTTTTGCATCGGCACCATTACCCCATGTCCGGCACCAGTGGCCGTATCATACCACTCTTCCCTTACATGTGCTGTTTCATTGGCTTCTCCAAAATTGTAGAAAGGAATTTTCTTTCTTTCAAGGGCTTCCCAAATACCTCCCTTTTCTGCATAATCTTCCGGATCCATACTGCCTGTTGATCCGGGAAAACGGCGACCGGAAGCCTTAGAAAAAAACTTGGCTGATTTATCAACGCTCGAATTGGTCTCCACCCATTCATTTGGTATCACACCCATCATCCAGTGATGGCCATGAATGGATGCATCACTATCACAATAAAAATTATCTGAAAAAGAAAATTGCTTGGCTAGTTTAATGTGATTAGGCGACACATTCATATGCTGCACAAATGTTTTATCCCTGCCTGATACGGTTACATCTAATCCAAACCTGGCAAGACTTGCATCTCCTTTACCCGTTTCCAATTGTCCGAGTACTTCATCATAGGTTCTGTTTTCTTTGGTGATGTAAACAATGTATTTTATCGGACTAACAGCAGAGCCCGGCAAAACAGGTAAGGGACTAGACTTATTCTCTTTTACTTCATCCACCTGAAAAGTATTACTGATACACTGCTTGGTATAAGCAACTAATGCTTCTTTAGATGGCATTTCTATTTGCTGAAAACTACCCAGTTGGATATCCCCAACATAAGTACCGGCAGGAGGCCTTACAAAACCCTTGCCACCATTGGGTCCCGCACCATAGCCCCTGCAGGAAATTACATACAAACTTTTTTCATCCTTACTTAATTGCACTCGAGATGTTCCCCATCCGGCAGGTATCAGTCCCATTGTTTTTTTAGAAGCAATATCAATTACTGCAACTGCATTAAAACCCAGCAATGCTACATACAAAGTTTTTTCATCCTTACTCATGGTAATGCCAAAAGGCAATAAACCACGGTACTTATCAATTAAAGGATCTACTTTAATTTGTATGGTGCCGGTAATTTTATGGTTTTTGTAATCGATGATAGAAATATTATCATTGGTGGCATTGGTAACATAAGCGAATTTAGATCCTACTACCAAAGAATTGGGACTGGAACCGCCCACTACTTCAGCATCTTCTACCATCTCTCCTATCTGATAGCCGGGTTTGTACCTGTCGGTAACTTTATTGGTATTTAAATCAATAGCATACACACTCATGGCTTCCGGTGCCAGTGGACTGCCAACACCCGGTACTTTTCTGCCATTAAGGGTATAACCTTCAATGGCATTTTTAGTGCCATCACCATAGGGATGAAAGGGGAGCAGCAATGTACTGTCTTTATTACCTTCTTTTAAATCTGGCAACAGCGGATAATCGTACATACCTACATTGGCAACAAGGGCTATGTTGCGGTTAGGACTAATTGCCAGTCCGAAAGGCTGCCTGCCCGTTGGTATAGAAGCCGTAATTTTTTGGGTATTCAAATCAATTCTTACTAATCGGAAATTTCCTCTGTCAAGCACCAGCAGTTCGTGTTTGGCATCATTATAAACCAGGTCTGAGGTAAAACTGTCATCAAAAGTTATTCCGTTAACAGTGCCATTCAAACTGATCGAGTCCAGTCTTTTATATGCCACAATATCATATACAATGACTGCCCCATTATCGCCGCCACTTAAGTAAACGATATTGTTTTCTTTGCCGAAAGCCACGCCTAAAAAAGACCCATTGGATAAGGGTGAGGGAATACTATTATCATAAGAAGGTACCCTGGTATTGGTTAAATTGGCATTATCAATAATGGTAAACACGCCATTATGCAGGGTTACTGTTTTTGATCCATCCGGAGATATGGCCATACCAAAAGGATCATGGGTAATACGAATGGTTTTGCCGGCAGGTGTAAGGTGCCTGCCACTGGGTAATACACTGGTACCATTGATTTGAATTTGTGTATAGGCCTCTTTACCCGGAACAGATAATACTTTACGGTTCTGTTGGGCCAGCAGCGGTTCAGCTAGAATAAAAGATATACAAATACTGATATAAGCAACAAAACGAAACAACATATGATAAGGTATTGGTATGGAGGAACAATATACAGCCAAAGCTGTAACTGCCAGGCATATTCATGTATAGTTCATATAAATTTTACTATTTGATAACCCTCCCCGCATTATCCTGGAGGGGACACTGCAAGGAAGTAAATACCTACACGGGGGACTAAAGTCCCAAAATGATTTTTTTTACTATTTATTCCATGCTCTGAAGAGCATGACAAAGTTTTTGAAAATGACGAATTCAAAAAATAAATCACAAAAAAATATTAAAGCTACTCACCTAACACCAGTCTTTGCAGTCCGCCTAGGCGGATTGGATTCGGTGCCCAGCGAAGCGTAGGCAGTAAAAATGATGCGCAGCACATTTTTACAGAAGCCAAAGCAGCGTCGGCGCAAAGACGAGGCCATGCGGCCTGAGCAAAATGGGGCTTGCATTAGCGGAATGTTAGAAAAAAAGTATAGAATGTTCGCATTTTGAATTGTTGAATGGAATGAAGATTGCTGATTGATTGATAATTCGAATTTCACTTCAACCTTCAACAATTCTTGTTCCTCCTTCGCTTTAGCTTGCGCCTCCGCTAAAGCTTTGGCGACACGCGGACGGCGGACAAGTCCTCCTATATTCAAAATTTACATGCTTTCACTGCCTTGTTGGCGAAAACATGATTAAGGGCATATTGATGGGCGAAATGCAAACTGTCTCCATATGGGAGACAGTTTGGTAAATATGTACTATTAGTACTAGTAATTATTAGTGAATTTTACTTTACAACGGACTCTTCCTCATTATCCATCTTTTTTAGTTTGTTAGAAGTATAATATATTAAAAGAATGGAACACAAATTTACAAGAAGAAAGTCTGTATTAGTGATAATTTTTCGATCCTGATCATAGATAAACAGGAACAAATTAAAAATTAAACCTAATGTTAAGGCAATCATGAAATTGATCAAAATTTTACGTTTCATAGCTTTGTATTTTTAGTTTTGGTTTGCATGGTATAAACAAACGCTAAATTGACCTGTTAAAACTGCTGCAGTTAACCATCCTGAATTTTTGAGAATGAATTTACCAATGGTTGAAATAACTGCAGAAATTCCTTTTGATGCAATTATTTTATCAATGGCTAGCAAACTACCAAAAGATTCTATAAATGATCCTACAATGTCCTCAGCACAAGATAATAATTCATCTGAAGAAATCCTATAAGATTGTGCCTGATTTATAAAATTTCCCAAATTTAATTCTACCATTACCTGGAGCTCATTTTCGGGAATGTCGGAAGGGATACTGTAGTAAAGTGCTTCAAAATCAACTGGTTCTGCATTCTCATCCGGGTTAATATACAGTTTACGTGCCAGGGAAGGTTCAGAAAAGGAACTAACCTTATTGTAAATCAGATTAGGATTTGCAGCAATAACGGCCTTGGCTTTGGTATAAATTTCTGTTGCCACAACCCGATAATTTGTCCTTATCAGCATTTCCACTTCCTCGTCGGATAGATTTCTCAACCCCGGAACTTTTTCCAGAAGCTTAATCTGTTCCGCAATATTGCCCAATACCAATTTTCTTAATTTTTGCGGACTCTTAGCATAATTTCGATAAAGGTTTTCTACATTGTTCTGAGATGGGTCATTCAACTGGTTCATTTCCTGAAGAAACATGGCCCTTTTGTCAAAACTTATTTGCTGGTTGGTATAGCTAATCAGGTCCAGCTTCCTGACAATATCCCTTGCTACATAATTGCGAAAACTGTTGTTGTTTTTTAAATCAACCTGTTCCGCCATTGGCTCTATTTTGTTTTTAGTACATGCAAATAGTACCATCGAACAGAAAAACAAATAGATTAATTTGTACTTTTTCATAATAGTAAATTTTGATGCCTACTCTTTGAAGTGTTTTTCGGCTTACACACCTGTATGTGCACTACATGCATCAAAAGTATCTACTGAAACAGGTACCAGACAATCGTTAAAACACCCAGATTTTGGGTTTCCAATTGAATAGGTGTAAACACTGAACCAAATTGCTATTTCTTGTTGGTGAAAACACCAACAATGGTAGAGTTCTCAGCAGTGTCTCTCGGAGAGGACACTGCGTATTGGAATTGACAAGTACACAATAAATGAGGCATGTTGGTGATAACACCAACATGGGCATAGAATGGAATGAAGATTGCAGATTGATTCAAGATTCAAATTTCACTTCAATCTTCAACATTTCTTGTTCCTCCTACGCTGAAGCTTTGGCGGACAAGTCCTCCTATATTCAAAATTTACTCCTCGCATTAGCCCCTAAGGGAAACAATTCGGAGAATGAAATAGAATTATATTTTTAGTCTAGTCAGAATGGCTCATTCTCCTTTATTATTAATATCTTAGTCCACCATCCTCTTTCATCAAAAAATTAAAGAGGGATTGCTAAAATTTTAGTGCCATACCATTTGATGAAAAAGGTAAAAACCTTATCTATTCTTATTACCGGCTGCTTATTTCTGGGTACTGCCTTTTTTTTTGCATGTAATAACCAAAGCAGTTCCCGCAACAATATTCCCGAAACCATCAGTTACAACTATGATGTAAGGCCTATCCTCTCTGATAAATGTTTTAATTGCCATGGCCCGGATGCCAATAAACGAGAAGCCGGATTGCGACTGGATATTGCAACAGAAGCTTACAAAGCATTACAGGAACACCCTGGCAAATTTGCCATCGTTCCGGGTAAACCCGAACAGTCAGAATTATTTCTGCGCATAAGTACAGATGATACCAGTTTGCAAATGCCACTGGCCAGAAGTACCATGCCCAAACTTAGCGAAAGGGAAATTTTAGTGCTGAAAAAATGGATCAGTCAGGGTGCTCAATACGAGCCCCACTGGGCTTTTGTTGTTCCTAAAAAATTACCCCTGCCTGTTGTAGAAAACAAGGAATGGCCCAAAAACGAAATAGACCAGTTCATTGCACAAAAACTGGAAGAAAAAGGATTAACACCCAATGAACCAGCTGACAAAGAAAGGCTCGCAAAGCGTTTATTCATGGACATTACAGGCATATTGCCTACACCCGAAGAAAGCAGCAGCTTTGTAAATGATCAGGATCCAAAAGCCTATGAAAAACTGATAGACCAGTTAATGAGCCGGCCACAATACGGCGAAAAAATGGCCATCAGCTGGCTGGATATTGCCCGCTATGCAGATTCGCATGGTTTTCAGGATGACAATTACCGAACACAATGGCCATGGAGAGATTGGGTAATTTATGCCTACAATAAAAATATGCGGTATGATACCTTCATCACCTGGCAACTGGCAGGCGATCTGTTACCCAATGCTACCAAAGAACAAATACTGGCAACCGGATTTAACCGCAACCATAAGATTACAGAAGAAGGCGGTGTGATTGATGAGGAATACCGTTTAATGTATGTGCAGGACCGAACCGTTACGCTTAGCAGGGCTATGCTGGCTATGACAGTGGAATGTGCCAAATGCCACGACCATAAATATGATCCTATCTCTCAAAAAGATTATTACCAGTTTACGGCATTTTTTAATAACATCAAAGAAGTAGGCATAGAATCAACCGTTGGCGGACCGGAAACCTATGCCAAGAACCCACGCATGCAGATCACAAATGAAGATGTGAAGAATACTTTGCAATTCATTCATAAACAGGATACGGGTAAGCTGGAGATCTCTATCATGAAAGACCTGGATACCGTACGCAAAACTTTTATTCTTGCCAGGGGAAATTATGATGCCCCCACTGATTCTGTGGAACCAGCTACGCCTGCAGCTATTTTAAAGTTTGATAAAGCCTATGAAAAAAACAGACTGGGACTGGCCAAATGGCTATTCGATCCAAAAAACCCTTTAACAGCCCGTGTATTTGTGAATAGGATCTGGCAGGATTTTTTTGGAAAAGGTTTGGTAAAAACCGCAGCCGATTTTGGCATGCAGGGAGATCTGCCCTCACATCCCGCACTACTGGATTGGCTGGCTGTAGATTTCAGGGAACATGGCTGGAATATGAAGAGATTAGTTAAACAAATATTACTATCAGCCACTTACCAGCAATCGAGCAAAATAAGTGAAGAGAAATTAAAGCTTGACCCACTGAATATTTACTGGTCGTATGCACCGCGTGTAAGGTATCCCGCAGAAATAGTCAGGGATGTTTTATTAAGCAGCAGTGGCATACTAAACAAAACAATTGGTGGACCTAGCGTGAAGCCCTACCAGCCACCTGGTTTATGGGAAATGGCTACGTCCGGCAGGGGCTTACTAAAAAAATATATGCAGGATACTGGGCAATTACTTTATAGAAGAGGTATGTACACTTTTATCAAACGTACGGTACCACCACCTTCCATGATGTTGTTTGATGGTAGTAACAGAGATGAATGTCAGGTTACCCGCTACAGAACCAATACACCCTTACAGGCTTTGATCATGTTGAATGATCCTACCATGCTGGAATCTTCCAAGGCATTGGCCGATCAGTTATTGGCAAAAAAGATGACCCCGGAAAAATTGGTGGAGCTGGCATTTAGAAGAATTATTTGTCGCACACCCAACGCCAAAGAAATAGAACAACTAACAGCTTATTTATTGGCTGCAAAAAAAGATCTAAGCAGTGAACAGGCTGAAAAAATAACCAATGTGGGTATTTATCAACCCAAAACCACCCAGAAAATTGATCTCGCTGCTGCCATGCAAACCATTCAGATAATTTATAATATGCAGGAAGCCATCACAAAAACCTAATATGGAAAAAGAGCTATTAGAACATGGATTGAACATTAACCGCAGAAAATTTATTTCGCGGATGAGTGTTGGCTTAGGCAGTGCGGCATTAGGTTCTCTGCTGATACCTGGTTTATTTAACGGTTCTTCAGATGCGGAAGAAGCCATCATGCGCGGACTTCCGCATTTTGCACCCAAAGCCAAAAGGGTGATTTATTTATTTCAGAATGGCGCTCCCTCACAATTAGAAACCTTCGATTATAAGCCTTTGCTCTGTGAAATGCTGGGTGAAGACCTGCCAGAGTCTATTCAAAAGGGACAAAGGCTGACAGGTATGACAGCTTCGCAAAAAAGATTTCCGCTGATCGGTTCTTATTATGATTTTAAGCAGTACGGAAAATCAGGTGCCTGGGTGAGTGATCTTTTTCCGCATATGGCAAAAGTGGTGGATGACCTTTGTATCATCCGCTCCATGAACACAGAAGCCATCAACCATGATCCTGCTTTAACCTTTTTCCAGTCGGGCGCACAGCAGGGAAACAGGCCCAGTATGGGATCCTGGGTGAGTTATGGATTGGGTACAGAGAATAACAACCTGCCTGCATTCTGTGTGTTATTATCCAGGGGCAGGGGGAATGGACAGGGCGTATATTCAAAATTATGGACCAATGGTTTTTTAGATTCGGTACACCAGGGCGTTCAATTCAGCAGTGGTGAAAACCCAATTTTGTATTTACAAGACCCGGATGGGGTTGATAGAAATACCCGCAGAAAAATGATCGATGAGATCGGCGCTTTGAACCAATTGGAAAACGACCAATATGGCGACCCAGAAATTGCTGCCAAGATCCAGCAATACGAAATGGCGTATCGTATGCAAACAGCTGTTCCTGAAATCATGGATACTTCCAAAGAATCGGAGAGCATTGTTAAACTCTATGGCCCGGATTGTTTGGTTCCCGGTACTTATGCAGCCAATTGTTTACTGGCCAGAAAGCTTTCAGAGAATGGTGTTCGCTTTGTTCAATTATACCACCAGGGCTGGGACCAGCATGGTAACCTGCCAACTGAAATGAAGGGCCAGGCAATGGATGTTGACCAACCCTCTGCAGCATTGATAACTGATTTAAAACAAAGAGGTTTATTAGATGAAACACTGGTGATATGGGGTGGAGAGTTTGGCAGAACCAATTATTGCCAGGGTAATGTAGATGTAACCAATTATGGCAGAGATCACCACCCAAGGTGTTTCTCTATCTGGATGGCAGGTGGTGGCGTTAAGCCAGGTATGGTATATGGTGAAACGGATCCTTTCGGCTATAATATTATAAAAGACCCTGTACACGTGCATGATTTTCAGGCAACCGTTTTACACATGATGGGATTAAACCATGAAAAACTGGTTTATAAGTTTCAGGGGCGCCGGTACAGATTAACAGACCTCTATGGCAACGTAGTAAACAATATCATTACCTAACCACCCCTCTGTGAAACTCTGTTCCTCCGTGTCTCTGTGTTTAATGCTCTTTTTTTTCAACACAGAGACACTGAGATACAGAGGTACACAGAGAGAAAAGTAAAACCATGAATAGAAAAGAATTTGTAAAGACAACCTTACTAGGCAGCGCAGGATTTTTTATTACGAGAGACCTGCTGGCAAAACCAAAGGGCACCATTTATGGCCATAACGAAATGCGCTACCGCATGAATAATGCCTGGGGCAATCTTAACCCGGATAAAACGCCGGTGAATGATTGTCACGAAATGGTGCAGGATAGCAAGGGACATATCATGCTGCTCACCAATGAAACCAGGAACAATGTGATCATCTATAATAAAAAAGGAAAGCTTGTAAATGCCTGGGGTACTGAGTTTCCGGGCGCACATGGATTAACTATTCAGAAAAATGGCAAAGAAGATATGCTGTTTATTACAGATACCAACCGGCACCAGGTATATAAAACAACCCATGATGGCAAGATAATTTTCACTATTGATCCGCCAATGGATCTGGGCATTTATCAAAAGAAAGAAGCATTCGTACCTACAGAAACCACTGTATTAGAAAACGGCGAATTTTATATTGCGGATGGTTATGGCGCACAGTATATTTTACATTATGATGCCAATGGCAAACTATTAAACCATTTTGGCGGAAAAGGTAAAGGCGACGAACATTTGGATAATGCGCATGGAATCTGCGTTGACTATAGACAGTCAACACCAACATTAATTGTAACAGATAGAAGCAGAAATGCTTTCAAACGTTTTTCACTTGATGGCAAATTGCTCGAAGTGATTCATTTACCGGGTGCCTGTGTTTGCAGACCCGTTATCAAAGGCGATTACCTGTATGCAGCCGTACTGCGTTCTCCTACATTGAATAATGAAAAATCTGGTTTTGTTACCATCTTGAATAAAGACAATAAAGTGGTTTCCAATATTGGTGGCTCTGAGCCAGTTTATGAAGATGGTAAATTAAAACCCTTATCGCAAACCGAAAAAATCTTCACGCACCCGCATGATGTTTGTGTGGATGATGAAGGAAGCATCTATGTAGCTCAGTGGGCATCCGGTAAAGTATATCCGTACAAATTCACCTTGGTATAAATGAAGTGGATCACCAAATCGGCGGGAGCCATTTTATTGGCAGGCATTGTTTTTTTACTATTCCTCTTTTTTTTTGAAGAATGGTTGAAGATCCCATCCTGGTTGCAGGTGGCGGGGCGGATGCATCCATTGCTATTGCATTTTCCGATAGTGTTGATATTGGTCTCTATAATCTCCTATTGGATGCCTGCCAATGAAGACACTACAAAACAGGGTTGGAACCTGATCCGTTTGTTTGCTGTAATTACGGCCATCATCAGTGCCATCATGGGTATGATCTTGTCTATTGAACAAAAAGATAATGGAAATATTTTAGTATACCATAAATGGGCGGGTGTGAGTCTGGCATTGATCGCATCTGCATTGTATCAGTTTCATGATTGGATTGTTCAAAAACATAACTATGGCAAGATAGCATCCTTACTCACTTTCACATTGTTACTATTTACCGGCCACTGGGGTGCTACCTTAACGCATGGAGAAAATTATTTAACTGGTCCGATTCTATCTCAACAACAAAAGCAAGTGAGCCCGGATGAGGCCATAATATTTAATGATATCATAAAACCCATATTTGATGAAAAATGTGGTAGCTGTCATATGCGGGGTAACCAAAAGGGCGGACTTTCACTGGAAGACAGCAGCAGCATTGCATTGGCCGGAAAATCAGGCAGTGCGCTGGTTCCGGGCGATCTGTTGAAAAGTTTACTGATGGCACGGATTCATCTGCCGATGAATAATAAAAAGCACATGCCCATTGCCAGTAAACCACAACTAACTAGCGATGAATTAGCCCTGCTGGAAGCATGGATCAAAGCAGGTGCACCATATGAAGAAAAGTTGGTCAATATACCTTCTACTGATAGTTTGCACATCCTCACTTTAGTTTATCTGAAAACGCAGAATAATGAGGAAGCAGAACAGACTTATGATTTTGATGCTGTAAGTGCTGCTACATTAAAAAAGCTCAATTCAAATTACCTGGTAGTAAAACCCCTTGGCAGTGAATCACCCGCACTAACGGTTTCATTTTTTGGAAGAGCAATGTATAGTGGCGAAAAATTAAAAGAGTTATCCGCCATTAAAGAACAGATTGTACACTTGAACCTTTCTAAAATGCCAGTGACAGATGAACAGATAACCAGTTTAACCTCTTTTACAAATCTGGAAAAGTTGAATTTGAATTATACTAATATCACAGATAAAAGTATCACTGCCTTAGCAACTATGAAAAACCTGCGATCTATTTCCGTAGCAGGCACAGGTATTACATTACAGGGTCTCAACAGTTTAATCAGTAACAAAAAAATAAAAGAAATATTTATCTGGGATAGTAAAGTGGATATGCAGGAAGTATTAACACTACAACAAAAAAATCCTTCCATTAAAATAGAAACAGGTTTTCAGGGAGCAGATACCATGGTTGTTACTTTGAACAAACCTATTTTTAAAACCACTCCAGGCTTTTTTAAGGATAGTGCTAAGATTGAAATTACCCATGTGGTTAAAGGTGTGGAACTGAGGTATAGCACCAATGGTTCGGACCCTGATAGTTGCATCAGCGATATTTATAAAGAGCCTATTACACTGCATAAGCATACCACTGTTCAGGTAAAAGCCTATAAGAAAGGATGGACATCCAGTGAAGTGGAGAAAGCCTTTTATATGAAGGCTGGAATGAAAATTAGTAACACGCAATTCCTAACACCGCCAGACCCTAAATACCAAGCAGGTTTTGAAACGTTATTATACGATCTGGATCTGGGTGATGCAAAAGACTTTAGCAGCAAATGGTTGGGATACCAGAAAAACGATGCCCTCATGATTCTTGATCTGGGTTATGAGCGAAAGGTAGAAGAAGTAATTGTGAATGCACTGTATAGCTTACGTGCGCATGTATTTCCACCAACTAATATTACTGTATGGGGAAGTACGGATCAGAAGAACTGGAAGCTTTTGGATGAATTACAAAACGAAACACCTAAAAAATTTATTCGAACAGATAGTTATTTGCAGACCCTGCAATTTAAGCCTACTACTATTCGCTATATCAAGCTTTTGGGTAAACACTTGAAACAATTACCCGCTTGGCATCCGGAGAAAGGAAAGCCGGGTTGGTTCTTCTTGAATGAGGTGATTGTGAATTAGAATACTCTTTTTTTGCCACAGATTACACAGATTTACACAGATTTTTTCTGTGATAATCTGTGTAATCTGTGGCAACCTATTCTAATAGAAAATTTTAAACACCAATGCCTCCGTATTTTTATCAATACCTGCAAATGCAATAGGGATGGACATTCTACTGTTTTTAACAGAATAAGCAATCTGTTGATCAGACCCTATTAACTTAATTTGTTTTATGGAAGAAACATTTGGCAATTGAACATCTACTACATTTTTTAATTGCTCCCCCTCTGCAATCTGATAAATGGCATATATGGTATTAGCTTTTTTAGTAAACACCCAATTACCTTCCTTCGGTAATGCAGGATCTGCTTCTGTTTCATAAACTGCTTCGCTATTTACTTTCATCCATTTGCCCACCTGCTGCAATCTTTCATATGCAACAGGATCCCATTCGCCATCAGGACCCGGACCCACATTTAGCAACAGGTTACCATTTTTACTGATGATATCGGTTAACATGTGGATGATCTTTCGCGAACTTTTATATTGATCATTGGGTACATAAGACCAGGAATTACCCATCGTAATACAACTCTCCCAGGGATAAGGAACATAAGTAGCAGGAACCTGTTGCTCTGGTGTAACATAGTTTTCATATTCACCGTGCACCGTTCTATCAACCACCAATAATCCGGGTTGATTTTTGCGGGCCATTGCTGCAATCTTTGGCATATCAATATCCTGGTCGTAAGGAATCGTTCTTTCCCATTCCACAGCCGTATCAATACTGCTGAAAGGCCTGATCCATCCACCATCCAACCATAGAATATCCATCTTGCCATAACCTGTCATCAATTCTTGAATTTGGTTATAGGTAAATTGTTTGAAGCTCTCCCATTTAGCCGGATATTTTTTAGGATCATAAGATACATTCCGGCTCTTTGGCGGAAAATATTTCCACCAATAAGTATCCGTATGCCAGTCGGGTTTAGAAAAATAAGCGCCGATCATAAAATCTTTTTTACGAAAAGCATCAAATACTTCTTTAGACACATTGGCTTTGGGATTAGTTGCAAAAGGAGTTTTGGCACTGGTAATTTTATAATCGGTTTCCTTGGTTTCGAACATACTAAAACCATCATGGTGCTTGGTGGTAAAAACCACATACTTCATTCCTGCATCCTTTGCAGCACCGGCCCATTTATCGGGATTAAATTTTATTGGATTGAAAGTGGTTTGTAAATTTTCATAGGCTTTTTGATAGCCATACCAATCAGCTGCATAAGGGCCTCGTCTTTTTGTCCAGTCTTCATCTTCCGGACAAATACTCCAGCTTTCCACCACACCCCATTGGCTATAGGTACCCCAGTGCATCAATAAACCAAACTTTATTTTTTTCCAATCAGCCAGTTTTTCCCTTACCTGTGGGTCTGCAGGAATAGTGTATTGCAGGCTGGCATTATGTTCCTGGGCAATACCCCTTGATAGCATCAAACAACAAACAATAACAAATACTTTTTTCATATGCAGCTCTTTGCGAACCCTTGCGCCCTTGCGTCTTCGCGGTTAATCCTTCTAACCGCAAAGATTCTAAGACTCAAGGGAACGCGATGATTTAAATTATAGTCCTCCTGTACCTCCGTATAACCGGATAGGTGCATGTAGTTTCACTTTTAAAACGGTGATGTATTCATCCAACACATTTGCCGGTACATCTATATATACCAGTCCGGGCACCTTACTCCAGGAGATCTTACCCACTATTTTATGAGGCAGTCTTATTCCCTTGCTCAGCACTTCAATGGCATCAATCTTACTATCCAATCCTTTGATCATGATATTACCACTTGCCTTTCCTTGTAAAAAAAGATAGAGGGTTGATGAATCTTTCGAAAGCGTAGTGGGTCCATAAAAATGTCCTTTTTCAATACCGCCTAATTTTCCAAAAATGGCTTCACCATTACGATCATTCCATTTACCCAGTTCGGTAAGAATATTTACTTGTTCTTTCGGAATAGTACCATCTTCTTTAGGACCAATATCTAATAACAAATTCCCGCCGTTGGCAACGGCATCTACAAAAATGGAGATTACTTCATAAGGTGTTTTCCAGGCAGTATCTTTTTGCTGGTAGCCCCAGTTATTATTGGTGGTCATACAGAGTTCCCACCAATTGAACTTAGGACGAGTAACCGGAAAATTCTGTTCCGGTGTTTCATAATCTCCATAACCCATCAGGCGACCATTGATAATGAGACTGGGATTATCTTTCATTAAATTGGTACGAATCTCTTTGGCACTCCATTCTTCCGCATTATGTTCCCAGTCGCCATCAAACCATATCAGATCCGGTTTGAAATTGGTGGAAACTTCCTCCAACTGTCCATTCAGAAAGCTTTTGAATTTCTCCCATCTTGCCGGGGCATCTTTTATTTTATACCTACTGCTATCTTTTATAAAACCAGGATAATCAGGATGGCTCCAATCGAGCAAGGAGAAATAGGATCCAACTTTGATATTGTTGGAACGAAGAGCTGAATAGAAAGGAGTGATGAGATCGCGCTTGGCAGGTGTTGCATCTACCACATTTAATTTGCTTTGTTTAGTAGGCCACAAAGCCACGCCATCATGGTGTTTAGTGGTGATTACAGAATAACGGGCGCCAGATTGTTTGATAAGTTTGGCCCAATAAACAGGATCATATTTACTGGCAGTAAAACCGTTTAATTGTTTCATGTAATCCGGATAAGTAACTTCTTTATTATGAAAGCTCCAGGATTCACTGATGCCATTTACTGCATAAATACCCCAATGTATAAAAATGCCCAGCTTGGCGTCGGCAAACCATTGCATTTTATTACGGATACTATCGGCATTGGTTTTTGATTGTGCGCTTACATTAGTTCCATTCATCAAAATGGAACCGAAAAAGAAAAAGCATAAAAAGCACTTCAGATTTTTCATACATTGATATTTAAAGAGGCATTATTGTTAAGTGAATATAAAACATAGTGGATTTTTTCTAGGAATATTGTTTGACAAATAAAATTACTTAAATATTGACATCCATTCATCGGTATAGCTCCAATCGTAAATCGAATAACAATATGATTGAATTGAGAAAGATGTTTTGAAATAAAACAGGAATAAGTAGCAGTACTCAACCCTTTATTTCTATTGGTTTTAAAGCCGCCTCTGCAAAAAAGCGTTAAGAAATGAACGATACAGTGCTTTGATAAAATACTGAATCACAAATTTGTTCAATTATTTTTCTGGAACATGGGTCTAGAAAATGATACCTGGTACCGACCTATTCGTTTTTACCAAATATGGGTTATTTACTTCCGCTTTTTCTTTTGTACTACAAACATGCCAGCAGTGTACTGATCATACAATTCAAATAAATATTCTATCCTTTTGGCTTCTGTTGTAAAGGGTTGGGGGCGATAACAGAGATCAACTGCTTTGTCTAATTGCTGGTGGGCTTTTACCAATGCGGGAGGCATGGTATTGGGGTCATACAAATCTGCCAGAGAACTTTCCGGAAATAAAAGCCTTGCATCTAAAACGGATTGTGCTGCTTTTTCAAGGTCTTTGCCTTTGCTTTTCATCTCTACCAATAACATGCCTTTCCAAAGCAGGTCTATATAGCCATCACCTTCATCCAGTTTTTTAACCCGGTGTTCAAAAGTGGCTACTCTTTTACGGTTAATGCCAAATACATTGAGAAATTCAACCAGGAATGGTTTAGCTTCAGCTTCTTCCTGTGTAACATCGTTCCATTCTTTGATAAATGCAATTGCCCTTGTTTATATTTCATTCCAGCTAATGGCCATAGAGGTGAATTGGGTTACAAATTAGCGAAAGGGACCGAAAATCAGAACGAATGGTTAAATTAGATGTTGCATTCAAGTAAGTACTATTTATCAGGTTAATGCCTTAAATTTGATATATGCAGAATGATGAAGAAATCATAGAATCTCTTATTGTAGGTGGCATTATTGGTGCCGCCTTAGGTGCTTTGGTTTCTAAGAAAAACGGTGCAGAGATTGGTGCTGTTGCAGGTGCAGCTTTATTAGCAACATATAAAGCCAGTGAAAGAGCCAAAAAAACTGGTTTGCCCATTATACTAGAGGAGAATAATGCCTTATATGAAATAAGTGCAGATGGCAGTAGTAAGAAAAAGATCAAGGATTTGCCTTCCAAACAGTTGAATATCCCAAAAACCTTCACATTAAAATAAGATGGAGCCGAAAAGGCGCATAAGAATTTTTGCAGGTCCGAATGGTTCTGGTAAGACCACAATTATTGAGGAATTAAGAAACAAGATAAAATTCTCATACTATATTAACGCCGATGATATTGAGAATCAATTAAGGCAAAGTAAAAAGTTATCACTACTTCAGTTTGGGATTGAAATAGGTGACCAAGCAATTCAAGATTTTTTTAAAAAATCAACTTTCGCCCCAGTAATTTTAAACGCTCCTGATCTGTGGAATTACTTTCATGTGAATAATAATGAATTGAAAATTGATGAGACACTGGTAATGAATTCTTATATCGCTGCAGATATTGCCGAATTTATTAGAACAACTCTTTTAGCAAATGGCAAATCATTCACCTTTGAAACAGTAATGAGTCATCCAGATAAATTACGTTTTTTAAAAAAAGCGAAAGATCAGGGTTATCGAATTTATTTATATTTTATAGCCACAGATGATCCAAGCATCAATATTAATAGGGTAAATATAAGGGTAGCACAAGATGGTCATAAAGTAAACCCAAATACAATTATCAAAAGGTATTATAAAAGTCTCGAAAATTTAAAAGAGGCAGTAATGCTTAGTAATCGTGCGTATTTGTTTGATAATTCAGGTGAAGTAAGTAGATTGTTAGCCGAGATTACAGAAGGAAAAGAAGTCAAAATTATCGATACCAATAGCATATCTAATTGGTTTATGAAATATCTGTTAGATAAATAGTTTTACTCTTATTGGTTTTGCTTAACAACCTAAATAGAATATACCATTCAGGGCTAAAGCCCAAATCTTTTCTTTCTATTTTCCCCATGCTGAAGCATGGGGCTAGTTTGATAATTTAATTCATAATTCAACTTTCACCATTCCCTTCGTAATTCGACATTCCTTGTTCGAAATTCGATATTCCCTTTCTATTCATGCACCACTTTCGGAGCCAAGAGCTTATACAATACCGGTGTAACAACCCTGGTTAATAAGGTAGAGCTGATCAATCCGCCAATAATTACCAAAGCAAGTGGTGAGTACAAAGGATTGTTTTCCAGCACCAGGGGTATCAAACCACCAATGGCTGTAAGTGTTGTAAGTATGATGGGTATAAAACGGGTTTCACCGGCTTCCTGTATGGCATCTTCCAATGCTTCCCCATTTCTTCTTAACTGGTCGGTATAATCTACCAGCAGAATCGAGTTTTTTACTTCAATGCCAATCAATGCAATCATGCCCACCACAGCTACAAAAGAAAATGTATTACCTGTTACCAGTAACATCAATACAGCACCAATAATACCCAATGGTACCACAGAAAGTACGATCAATGTTCCTTTGAAAGTTTTAAACTCTAGTATCAGAATTCCCAGTACACCAAAAATAGTGATGAGTATGATTGTACCCAATCCACCAAAACTTTCTTCACTTGCTTCCACATCGCCTGCAGCTTTATACCTTGATCCTTTGGGAAAATTTACCTGCTCCATCTTTTTCAAAACTTCGCCCGTTAGTTTGGCTGTATTGTACCCATTTTTTACAAAGGCAGTTACTACAGTAAATCGGTCTTTGTCGTAGTGTTTGATGCCTGTTGGTGAGGCCTGGAACTGCACTTCTGCTAATTGACTCAAAGGCACAGATACACCGCTATAAGAACTCACATATACTTTTCTGAAAATATTATAGTCCTGTTTCCCTTCACGCGGTAAGGTTACAGTAATACGATAATCATCTCCATTGTCTTTCCGGAATGTGCCGATATTCAATCCTGTTACTGCCATACGGATGGTTCTATCAATATCTGCAACAGGTACACCTAATAATCCCGCTTTCTCTTTGTTTACTTTTACTTTGATATCTGTTTTTAATGTAGTGAGTTCATTGTTCACATACATGGTTCCTTCTGTTTGTTTTAGAAGTTTTTCTACCCTGAAACTGAGTGCCCGCAGGGTATCCAGGTCTTCGCTGAAAAGTCTGATGGCAATAGGTGCTTCAACAGGCGGACCCTGCTCAAAATCTTTTACTTCTATTTTAGCATCCGGAAAACTATTGAAGCGGGAACGAAGGGAGTCGATCAAGATCTTTTTTTCAGCAGGTTCTGTTTCATTCAACTGTACAAATAACTGGGCATAATTTGCCTGTTCGCTTTTAGGGATTACATTATAATAGATCCGTGGATTACCATGTCCTATATTGGTTGCATAGTTTTTGAGGTCGGGAATATTTTTAATTTCTGCTTCCACTTTTTTAGCCACCTGGTCTGTAGCATCTAAACTAGTGCCTAATGGTGTTTCAATATTGATCATGAACATAGGCTTCTCCGAAGCAGGGAAAAGACTGAAGCCTACAACAGGTATCAAAGCAAGACTTCCTGCAAATATCGCCAATGCTACCAGTAAGGTAGTGTAGGGCCTTGCAATAGCTGTTTGCAATAAGCGACGATAAGAACCACTGATTATTTTTTTAAGACCACGCAGAAAAAAGTTACCGTCCGGACTTTCATGCCCACTCAAAACCCTGCTGGATAAAAATGGAACAATGGTTAAGGAAACAAATAAGGAAGCCAGTACTGTACAAACTACGGCAGCAGGTAAACTGCGGATAAAATCTCCTGCTCCTTCGGGTAAAAACAATAAGGGCAGAAAGGCAAAGATGAGTGTAGCCGTACAACCCAGCACAGCCAGACCAATTTGTTTGGTTGCTGCCATGGCCGCATCTTTTTTGTTATAGCCCATTCGCAGGTAACGTTCTATATTTTCAACCACCACTATACTATCATCTACCAATAAACCCAAAGCAACTACCAGACCCACAATACTTAACTGGTTAATAGTAAAGCCAAAAAGATCTAACATAAATAGTCCGATTGCAAGAGAAAGTGGTATAGAAACCATTACCACAATAGATGCCCGCAAACCCAATGGTAACAGGGTTAGTAGCACCAGGAAAATAGCAATGGCAAAGTCTTTGGTAAATCCATCCAAACGGTGGTGCACACTGGCAGCATTATCAAAACTTTGTTCAAATTTGATTGATGGAGGTAAGGATTCTTTAAATTTATTGAGTACAGGCTGCATCTGTTTCTCCACTTCAAAAATATTAGTGCCCATTTTTCTGCTGGCTGTTACAAACACAGCTCGCTTACCATTTAGCCTGGCTTTGTAACTGGGGTCATCATAATCAAACTGAACATCGGCAATATCTTTAATGTAGAGCATCTTACCATTGATACTACTTACAATGGTGTTTTTGATTTCATCAATACTTTTATAGTCGCCGCTTGTTTTTACATTAAATCTTTTAGCACCCAGATCAATACTTCCGGCAGGTATGTTTACATTTTCTGCCTGAATAGCACCCATTACGCGGTTAAGTGGGATTTTTGCCTGCGACATTTTTTCTAAATTCAGCGATACCCTTACCTGTTGTTGCGGAAATGCCCAGTTGTCAACATTCTTCAGGCTTTTAACTTTCGACAGGTCTTCTTTTAATTTCTTGCTCCATTCTTCCAGTTCAAGGTAGGGCGCTGTTTCGCTCATTAAAGCGATCTGTGCAATATTCACATCACTGGGAGAGAATTTCATGATGTTCAGGCTCAGAATATCTTTTGGTAGTGTGGCTCTGATAGCATCGATCTCTCTTACCAGGTCCTGGTATTTTTTATCCGGACTGGAAGAATATTTGAAATCGATTCGCATAACAGCCAAACCATCATCAATACGTGTGATGATGCGTTTGATATCGTCCATCTCATTCAGTTTTTTCTCCATGGGATCTACTACCAATTGTTCCATGTCTTTAGGACTGGTACCCGGATAGATCACAATAGCATTGAATTGAGGTGCCTGAAAATCAGGGTCTTCACCACGGGGCATATTCAATAGTGAGCTCACACCAATGGCAATGAGCATTACAAAAATGATGAGTGTGAACTGGTAATTCTTTACAGAGAAATCGGTTATTTTCATAACAGTTATTTTGGACAGCCAGGCTGTATGGTTGAAAGGCTTATGCTAATTCGTTAGCCAACTATATTTGATCAATCAGTTTTTTACTACTTTTTTTACGATGGCATCATCACTTAAAAATCCAACGCCGGCAGTGATCACTTCAGCAATAGTTTCCAATCCGGAAACAATACCTACTTTATTGTCTTCTATAAAAGCAACCTGCACACGGTGCTTTGTAACTGAATGACCATCGGAGTTTAAAGTATATACATAGGCATATTTACCATCTCCTTCTGTAATCGCTTCAATAGGAATTAAGGAAACCCTTAATTTTTTTGCCGGATGTAATTCAATTTTTGAAAATAATCCTGCTGCAAACCTTTCTTTGCCTGGTAATACCTTTACTTCCACTTCATAGGTATTGCTGTAAGGATCAGCAGCAGCGGCCATTTTGGAGATAATACCTGTAAAGGTTTTTTCCGGATAAGCATCTATTAATACGGTTGCCCTATCACCTTTTTGCAGGGAGGCCCAGTCTTTGTCTGAGGTGCCAAACCTTACCACCCAATCATTACTGGTATTGCCGGTTATATAAAATAGGGGCATGCCCGGCGCTGCTATGTCACCTTCATTCATTAATTTTTTGATCACTGTTCCATTTTCTGCAGCCCTGATCTGTGCATATTGTTTATTGAACTGGGCAATCCGCATATTTTCATTAGAAACATCCAGTTGTGTTTGTACATTCTGCACCTGTTCTAATGTTGCGGCTGTATCATTGTACAGATTCTTTACCCTGCCCAGGTCTCTTTTAATTTTTTCAATCCCTTTTCCCGCCTGCTCTATTTGGGCATTGATCTCTGTTAGATCTAGTATCGCCAGCACCTGACCCTTTACCACTTTATCCCCTTCTTTTACAAATACTTTTGCAATAATGCCACCAATTTTGAACGATGGTTTCGATTCTGTAGCAGAAGCCATCAATCCGGAATATTGCAAAGTAGCTTCATGGTCTGTGATGATCACAGGTGAGGTACTGATAGCGATGGATTCGTCAATAATGGCTGCTGGTTTTTTCTCTTTCTTTCCGCAGGATACTAAAACAATCAGCGTTAGCAGTAACAGTTGGTTGATCTGTTTCATATAAATTAATTTCAATTTTATTTAAATGTATAGGAGGCATTAGCTCTTTCCAGCTCAGCCTGTTTGTTCAAAACGGTTAATTGTGCCAGGGTATAGCGAATGCCGGATTGTGTCATTTGCGAGCGGGCATCGATCAGTTCAATTTGTAATGCCTGCCCTTCTCGCCAGCGTTTCTCCACCATTCTGTATGCTTCGGATGCACTTTGCATTTCGTCACGATAACTCTGCAAAGCATCCCAGGCGCTTCTGGTGCTGTTAAAGGCGATGGTTGCCTGGAGGTTTAGCTGTTTCATTACTTCCTGTTCTTTGTTCTGCAATGATTCTAAAGCAATTTTGGTTTCTTTTATTTTGATCTTATTATCATGGCCCTTAAAAAGGTTCCATTGTAATTGTAATCCTGCCAGTTGGTAAAATTGTTCTTTGCTGAACTTGTAGCCAAAACCCTGAAATCCTGCATTGTAAAAAGCATTGAGTTTGGGTAATTGTCCGCCTTCATTTAATTTCTGACTGATCATTAATTGTTGGGAACCACTTCTGATCTTCGCTAGTTCTTCCCGCGCAGCCGTGGTTTCGATTGAGGCAAGTAAAGGTGGTTGTATTGCGTCAAGTGCGGTATAGTCAAGCGTTACAGCGGTTTCTAGTGGCTTGTTCAGCAAGAAATTAAAATAGGCAATTGTGTTTTTTCTGTTTTGTTCTGCTTCTGTAAGTAATGCATTTACCTGACTTACCTGTGCTTTTGATTTAAAGATCACTTCTTTGGTGGCTACATTATTGGCTACAAATTTTTCTGATAAACGTAGGTTTTCATTTACCAGTTCTAAAGCATTTTTATAGATGTCTGCAGCCCTGCTTGACTGTAACACATTGTAATATGCCTGTTTGATATTTTTTACCAATTCTCTTTTATAGATGTCGCTATCAACCAGTCTTTCTCTGATCTGTTCCTCTTTAATTTGTTTGTTGTAGCGTATGTCTGAATTAAATACAGGGTACAAAACTTCTGCCTTTGTATCGTTAAAATCGTTGGGCAGAAAGTTGATGGTTTGGTTTTGTATTTGTGGAAATGAACTGGAAGCCGTTAGCTGGTTCAGGGTTTTATATACGCCATTCAATAAATCGCCAATGGGCAGGTCCTGTGTTCTACCGCCTGTTGCTACTGTGTATTGTGCATTCAGGTTTACTTGCGGATAATAGAGAGACCGTGCTCTATCCAGTTCCAGTTTGGCAGTTTTAATATCAAAACTATATTGCCTAAGTGCCAGGTTACTGTCGATACCCATTTTGATATAAGCATCCAACACCGATTGTGCCTGTGTTGTAATGCTGAGCAGGACGCTAAAAAAAAGCAGGATTTTTGTTTTCGGTTGCATGCGCTTTGTTTATTAATTACGTCAAATAAATTAACAATGTTAAGTAATTATGAAAAAAATATAATTATCCGTTCTTATCAATACTATTCAATAGCCAGTTTAATGATTGTTGCATTACTTTTTGAATATCATCTTTAGGAACCAGTTTGGTGAGTCTGTCTCTAATTGCCAATGATACCAACCCGTGCACCATGCCCCAGATGGATACTGCCACAACTTCAACAGGTGCTTTTTTGATCAAACCCTTATCCATACAGTCTTGTAATACTTCTTGCAATAATCCCAGTGCATTATCACCGAGCGACCAGTGGCCGTCTTCCATACAGGCCAAAGCTTGCATAGGGGCGCGTTGTATGAACATCACATCATAAAATTCAGGGTGGTTAAAGCCAAAATAGAGGTAGTTCTCTCCCATCTTATATAAACGCATGAGAGGGTTTGTAATGCCTACAAGGTTTTGGTTTAACTCCATGAACCTGGCAAAACCCATTTCATGCAGGTGGAAGAAAATCTCGTCCTTGTCTTTAAAATAGAGGTAAACGGTGGTGGGACTGTACTCGATCAAGTCGGCGATCTTACGGATGGTTACATGGTCATAACCCTCTTCCACGAAGAGTTTCATGGATGCATCCAGTATCATTTTCCTGATCTCTGTTTTTTGCTTTTCTTTTCTTTCTACAATGCCCATGAGAATAATTTCAATGCAAATATACTTAACAGTGTTAAGTAACCAAATTTTTGGCCATAAAAATCAAGGGAAATTTAAAACTTATAGGGAAAGCGCATATAATCCATGGCAGGTAACACATTTCCACTAAAATCGAATAGTGCATTATTCTCCCAGGATGAACCTGTACCCCAGCGGTCTTTCATTGTAGAACTGATCCATTCGGGTTCCCAATATTGAATACCACTTCCTCCACCATCTATAATGGCTTGTACCAGGTCTTTCATATAACGGAATTGGTTTTCTGGGGTTAGCAGATAACCGCTCACCACATCTGTAGCTGAAAAAAGGTTGTTATAGGTATCTGCATTGTTTCCCGTCCAGGGATATGCAGCTTCTACAACCATTATTTTTTTACGGTAAGTATTTACCAGCATTTTTATAGTATCTTTTATGGCAGACATGGTATTAACCGTTGACCATTTACTGTAATGCGATAATCCCAAAACATCATAATCTGTTACACCGGCTTGTGTAACCGCTTTGGTCCACCAACCTGCATCCTGCAATTGTGCCACATGAATAATTACCTGGGGTTTGATAGAAGAAGTAACAGAAAAATCCCTGACAGCTTTGATACCCGATTTCAATAAAACGGCAAATCCGCTTGCATCCTGTTGCTCAATTTTTCCTAATGGCCATAACAAGCCATTATTGTTTTCATTTCCTATCTGTATCATTTCTGGTACCAGATTTTTGGAAGCAAAATATTGCAATACAGCAGCTGTGTATTGATAAACAGAATCTTTTAAAATTTGTAAAGGGAGATTCTTCCATGCGGCAGGCACTTCTTGTTTTTGTGGGTCTGCCCAATCATCTGAATAGTGTAAGTCAAGATTGACGGCCATTCCGGCTGCTTTTGCCCTGCGCATGAGTTTCTCTGCATCTGCAAGATCTGAATATATTTTACCACCTGTTACAGGCAATTGCCAGATAGGTGTATGCCATAACCTGATACGAACCAGGTTGGCACCATGGTCTTTAAAAATGGCTACTGCATCCTTCACATTACC
>CALRUV010000013.1:0-28261 GCA_943371455.1 Chitinophaga pinensis
TTTTCAGTAATGGCAAATTCTTTAAAGGCTTCGTTTTTATCTTTGAACAATACGCTACCATTGTATTTGAATTTGAGGCATTGGGTAGTTTGTATGGCTTCTATTTCTGCCACAGGAATACCACCCACCAAATGAGCTTTTACATTTTCGGGTTCAGGCTCTGGGGTATTATCTACGTAACGCCTTATGTTAAGTGTGTATTCATTACCAGCAATGGTTTCTAAATCAACCAATTTTGAGTATTTGGCTTCAATGGTTTTGGTGGTAAATACAAAGTCTATTTTCTCAATGTCTTCTGGTCGTAACGTGTTTTGCTTTTTGCCTTCAGCAAAGTCTTTATCAGCATTAATAAAAAATACCTTGTTCTTTAATTCATCGGGCTTGTTTTTGTTCAAAATAATAATGCAAGCAGGAATACCAGTACCGTAAAACAATTGTGGAGGCAGGCTAATAACACCTTCTATCACATCGGCTTTCAACATTCCTTCTCTAATGTCTTTTTCTTTGCCTCCTCTAAACAATACACCGTGAGGCATTACAACTACTACCTTTCCTTTTTTATCGCAGCTTGCCAACATATGCTGCACAAACATTAAATCTGCTTTCTTGCCATCTTCGGGTGCAAAGCCATAAGGGAAACGTTCCTTATGCTTCATTGTGGCCAGACCGTAGTTTTGCGAAAATGGTGGATTGGCAATTACTCTATCAAACTGAATAAGCTGTCCGTTTTTTTCGTTTAAAGGCTCATCCAATGTATCGCCATACTCAATAGTATATTTGGCTATGTTGTGTAAAATGATGTTCATTTTACAAATAGCAACTACCGTAGGATCATTCTCCTGGCCAAACAATTGAAGATTGTTTGCATTTTGTCCTTGCTCTTCTACATACTGATGTGATTGTATAAGCATACCACCTGAACCAGCAGTAGGGTCATAAATACTCATTCCTTCCTGTGGCTTTATCAATTGCACCAATAAACGAACTACTTGGTTTGGCGTATAAAATTGCCCTCCCTTTTTACCGCTTTCATCAGCAAAATGCTTTAGCAAATACTCATAAGCTGCTCCCAACAAATCGGGGAACTCAAAGTTTTCATTAATCAAATCGGGGAACTCATTGAAGTGGTCTATCATTTTCTTTAGGTCGGCATTTTTTACAATTGCCTTTCCATCCACTTCTTTATTAAAGTTTATTCTGCCCTTAAAAATTCCAGACAATGTATCGGGGTTTGCATCTTCAATGGCGTCCAAAGCCTTGTTCAGCATTTGTCCAATATTGTTTTGCAAATGTTTTATGGGTGGCTGAAGCACACCGTTTTCATCTGTAAATTCTTCATTCCATCTTGCTCTTTTAGGAACAAAAAAAGTTTCACCGTAGGTGATTTTATCTTCTAAAATTTCTGCCAAAACAGCTTCTTCTAAACCCTTATAATCCTTCTTTTTAAACTGCTCTCTTTTTTGGTCAAAAACATCACTCATTCTTTTCAAAAACAACATCCCAAAAATGAACTCTTTGTATTCTGAAGCATCCATTTTACCGCGCAGAATATCTGCAGCTTTCATTAAGAAACTTTCTAATTGAGATAGTTTGATCTTATTATCTTTCATTCGTAAGTTTATTTCCTTTCTTTTATGTTAAGAGTTAATTTGTTTTGTAATATCAATCTTATTTTAACTCAAAGACTTTATTCTTTCCTTTCTTTTTCAACTATCGCCCACCAAGTATAAACTTCATCACACTCAAACCATCTACCTTGTAATAAATATTTATTAGTGTTAGAATATAGTTCACATGTAATTTCGCCACTATGGTCTGGTTCCGTAGCTTCTGTAAATACTCCTTCGTATCTAGACCCAGTAGGATTATTTAAAAGATTTACATTATAACTCCATACATTTTTATCTGCCGCTTCATGAGGTAGCACATAAAACTTTATCATGTTGTCGTCAATAATTACATTTTGTATACGTGCTACCGTATGAGTTGTTGGATTCTTTTTGTCGGGAACTACTGCTCCTATATAGGAAAAATCATCTAAAACCCAGTAAATCTTTCCTTTCATTTGTTTGGTCATGGTATTAGTTTTATAATTTATAATGCTGGTGAATGTTTTCCTTTACTTGGACCTAATGGGTGTCTAGAGCAAGACTGTCCTGTTAAGCTTGCTATAGAAGTAGCTTTTGTACCACAGTTCTTACAAACGTATTGAGATTTTTCGCTACCCTCATATAAGATATGTTTCCCTTTACTTGGACCCAGCGGGTGTCGTGTACAAGATTGTCCTGTCAGGCTTGCTACTGATGAGCTTTTGGTACCGCAGTTAATACAATAATAGTTTGGCATCTCTTATGTTTGTATTTAATAATACTTTGATATCTAAACCACTTCGAATTCTTATGAAGAGCTTCCTATTTCGAAAACAAATAAATCCAGCCCAACAATAAAATCCCACACTACCATTTCTTCTTCGCTTATTGAAATACTCAATTCTGACATTTTTTTAATCTTTTTGAATTGAATATTTTTAAAAGGTTCTTCTTCTGAATGCTTTAATGGTGAAAAATAAATAACCCGTATAACCGGATTTTGATTTTGAAAATTAACGCCCCTTACAGAAGAGATAAGATGCTTATACTTTTGTTTATAGTTTTTTGATGTGTTTGTTTCTATCGCTGATAGATCTGAAACACATTTACACCAATCGCATTTCAAGTAATTTCTTGCTTGGTTTTCTTTTAGAGAAAAAGTGTCTGTTTTTAATTCAACAAAAACCGGTTGTGTTGGCGTTGCATATAAATAGTCAAGTTTTGTGCTTCGGTTATTATTTTCCAGTTTTAACGGAAACTCGGGGCAAACAAATGTTGTTGTTTCTTGTAAAAATGAGTCAAGAATTCTTTTAGCAAAAAAATTAATAAATATATCAACCCTTCGTTCCGCCTGATAATTAGGAAAGGCCTTGTTATCAATCAGCATTTTAAAAATATCTTTTAATGTTTGACTCATAAACTTGCATTTAGTTTTTCTAAAATCTTCACCATAGCCAAAGTATCCAACCCACAATATTCCAGCAAAGCATCTCTGCTTACTTTAATTTTTTCGGCATCTGTTTCTTCCCTCAAGTTAAAGAAGGCTGCACTGGCATCGGCGCCATTGTTTATGGCCAAATCCTCATAACTTAAATCGGGCACAAGGGCAGGCAATACTTTTTTAATAGAATAAGAGCCCTCCATTTCTGGCAAACGATAATGTTTTCTAAAAGGAGCCATCAGGTCTATTATCCTGTCTATTACATTCTCCACTGTTTTTTCGTATTGCGGATGCTCTCTTACCAATTCTTGTAAGCGTGGGCTTTCAAAACCTTTGCAGTAAACCAGGATGGTGCCTTTTTTTCCTAACACATTTAGAAGTTTTTGTAAAAACTCTTCCGTTGGGCTATCTACCCGTTCTGCCAGGTAATAATGGTGTTCGGGTTCTGCACCTGGGCTTTGCTGTACATGTACAGAATATTGAAAACATACCTGCCGGAAGGGCCAGTGGCCATCATATTCCGGCACAGCAGTTCGCCAGGATTCAAAATCCATATGGTAAACAGGGTATTCTAACTGATCTAAAAATTCGGCAATCGCTTCGGTATTGATATGCGGCTCACCATAATCTATTTCCTCGCCTATGATTCCCTCATAACAAAAGCCCTGAAAATCGCATGGATAGGGCTTTTCGCAGTGTTTGCCTACCGGTATTTGGGGCATGGCTTTTTTCTTAAGCATGTCTATTAAGTAGGCAGCTTTGTGGGCAATCTCTGCCTGGTTCTCTACTATAATATCTAAAACAGATTCATGTTCAAATAAGGCATCTACCTCTAAAGCACCGTTACGGATATATTCTCTGTTTAGGTGGGTAATGCAAAAATCTTCCAGGTCCAGGCCCGCACCCATTATTACATAATATTGGAAAGAAGCATCAAACACATGCGCTTCTTTTACGGTATTGGTGCTTTTTACTTCATAAGCATACCATTTACCGCTTTTATTTACCAGTATATCCACCGCACACAATAAACCCTCAAATTGAAAAGCGGCTTCATAAATGATGGTCTGCCCTTCCTTTATATACCTGGCGGTATCGGCTACCGATTGTTGGTATAAATAAGGGGTTGCCGGGCTAGCATCAACTCCTCCGGGAAATAATTCTCTGGCCAGCATCCCCACATTTGTTCCCTGTTGAAAGATGGCTTGTTGTTCTTCATCCATTGCATCCCTCAAATCGGGCCTATGCTTGTGCAGCCATAGCCTTTTGGGGCATTGGCAGCCGTAAAGGAAGGTTGATTTGGAGAGGATATGTTTGGTTGGTAGGGGCATTACAGAATTCTTCAATTTAAGCTTTTATAAATATCATTCCAACTCATACAACACCCTATCTGGCAATTGCTTACTTGCATTCGCTCCCATCTTCTTCAACTCTTCTACCTTACCAATAATATTGCCCCTTCCGGTAGATAGTTGCTTAAATGCATTGTCATAATTAGATTGTGCTTCTCCGATCTTTTTGCCCACCAATTCCAGGTTTTCCAGAAAGCCAACAAACTTATCATATAACAAACCGGCTCTTTCGGCTATTTCAATAGCATTCTTATTCTGTAACTCTACTTTCCATAGATCGGCAATGATTTTAAGGACCGCTAATAGATTGGTAGGGCTTACCAGCATGATCTTTTTATCGTATGCATATTTCCATAGTTGGGTGTCCGTTTTCACGGCTTCTAAAAATGCCGGTTCAATGGGTATGAACAATAGCACATAATCCAGGGCCTGCGCATATTTGGGGTAGTTCTTGCGGCTCAATCCATCAATATGGTTTCGGATGGATTGAATATGACTTTTCAACGCTTTTTCCTGATCGGCAGGGGTATTTTCCAAAACGTATTGGTCCCAGGCAACTAATGATACTTTTGAGTCTATGATCACTTTTCGTAAATCAGGGTAAGAAATGATGACGTCTGGTTGCAGTCCATGCCCTTGGTCATCTTTGATAACGTTTCCGGCATTATCGCGGATGAATTCCTGGGTGACATATTCTCTGCCCTTTGTTAATCCACTATGTTCTAGAATGGTTTCGAGAATCATCTCTCCCCAGTTACCCTGCATTTTTACATTGCCTTTTAAAGCAGTTGTGAGGTTATTGGCTTCCTGGCTCACTAAAGCACTCATCTGAACAAGCTTGTCTATTTCCTTTCCCAAACTGAAACGCTCTTTGGATTCCTTTTCATAGGTTTCTTCTACTTTTTTCTTGAAATCGCCCAGTTCGGTTTTCAGGGGCTTCAGGATTTCGCCAATCCTTTCTTCATTCCGCTCGATCATCTGAATGCTATTGCTCTTCATCACTTTTTCTGCCAGGTCCTTCATTTCCAGTTTCAGCTGTTCGCTCAATTGCTCGCCAGATTGTTTGGCGGCAGCCAGTAAATCTTTGGTGGCATTCAACTGCGTTTCTGTAATGGCCAGTTGAGATATGCGTCGTTCTTTATCGATTTGGAGTTCTCGATTATCCGTTTGAAGTGTTTGTATTTGAATATCCTTCTGTTTCAACTTTTCTTCTACGCTGATTGCCTGGGACGCATATTTGGTCCTGGCAATTAACCAGCTGATGACGCATCCTACTAAAAGAGAGACCAAAGCAATAATTATGAGTTCTTTATCCATTTTGTTTTAAATTGGGTTAACCGCAAATATATTATGCGTAATTACCACCTATTTATAATTTGCCGCCATTTCGGTTATGATCTGACCTATCCTTTTTCGGAAACTTTCGGGTTTCAACACTTTCACTTCTTTACCATAACTCAATACCGTCATAATCAACTCCTGTGTTATATATGCTTCCACCTGAACCCTTACTTCGTCCATATTTTCCAATAGCACCGTTTGGGAATGATGGAGGGGTTGTGCCAAGATGTATTGTGCTTGAAACGGGGTAAAGGATAAGACAACTTTCTCTGCCTGAGCACCATGGATCTGGGTTATACCAAAGGAGTATTTGAAAAAGTCGTCCGAGTTAAAATCACCGGATGGTGCATATTTCTCATTTGAAGCAACCATATGCTTGATCCGGTCAAGCGCCATGATCAAAATATTCTCCGCTTTAGCTGAATAACCTATCACATACCAACGATTTCTATATTCTTTCACTAGGTAAGGGGAAAGTATATGTGTCTTTTCCTGACCACCATATTTTGCATACACCAGTTCTAAAGCTTGCTTGGAAACGATTGCTTTTAGTAGGGTCTCCAGCCATTCATTGCCTCCTGTTTTCAGCGGTTCTTCTACCTGGATCAATTGCCTTTCCGATTTGCCGATGATCTTACTCACCCGATAACCTTCGATTATTTTGTTGATGGCGTTCTCAAATTGGTCGAACAACTTAGAACCCTTTAGGTTTTGCAAAAGTGCTGTGGAATAATCCAGGGCCGACATCTCATCCTCTGTTAAAGGAAAATCTTTGATAGAAAATTTTTCTTCCGTATAACAATAGCCCTTTCTTTGTTTGTCATATTTGATAGGTGCACTGTAAATACCCTTCATAGATGCAAAATCCTTATTGATCATCGACTCGGAGATCTCACACATCAATTGTTCCTCAATGCGTTCACGTATGTACAAAAGTGAAGGATACCGATGGTGGGTATTGGTAAGGCAACTATCAATGATACGGTATCGAAGAACCGCATTTTTAGTCCCGGGCATGGTACACAATTATAAATAAAACAGAGATTACCAATAGGTTACATACTGGTAAAAGACATTTGCTTGTCAATAGCCAGAGGGGTGATGCTCGGGGGGAGTTCTCTCTGTGCTATTGGCTTTTTAAAGCCTATTAAAATTACAAGATACTTGCCATATAATGCAATTTATTCATGGGTAATAATTCTTTCATTGTTTGCTTTGTCTTTACCTTGTAATAAAGTGAAGAACTGTATTTCCGATGTTGTAACATTGTTTATGCAAATAATACTTGCTATATGAAAAAGGGAAGATGGAAAGTAGAGGCTGATGGTACCATTTTAATTCCTGAGGTCTACAATAGATATAAGAAGATCGTGTATCTAGATGATCACCGGTTAATCAGGATGGGTGTAATTGAACATTGCATTAAACCGATGTTCAGTAATGTACAGGTGACTGAAATTGAAGATGGGGCTGTAGCTTTAGATTTCATCATTCAACATGTAGGCTTGGGTGAAAAGATCGATCTTTTTATTACCGACATTAACCATCCGGGGTTGTCGGGAATAGAAGTGTCGAAAGCAATTCGGGAAAACGAAAGGCTTACAGTTTCCACACATAGAATACCGATCATTATAATAAGCATGTCCGAAAATCCACGATTACCTGAATTGAAAATGGAAAATATCATTGATGCCTATTTTTGTAAAGCCGATGAACCCGATCTGATCATGGAAAAAATGGAAGAACTGTTATTGATGGAGCAATAGGTTTACTTACTTAAATCACTTTGTTTTTGGAAACAAATTTGGGTTCTCATTTTCATGGAAAAGAGCTCTGGGAATTACAGGAGCTAAGCAAAAGTTTGCGAGGGAATCGGGAATTCCAACAACGAAATCGGGAATAGAAAGAAAGATCGGCAGTACGTTATTGAAATTACTGTTTGGGAAAAAATGAATATGAATATATAAAAGACAGTAGCTTTGCTATATCATCAAGAACCCTTGAGTGGGTACCAACCGAGAGCAACAACTCCGCGGTGGTAAAATGATGAGGACTTACAGTCAAAATAAAATGTAATTCTCAATTTCATTTTTCTTGGCGTGATTTTTTAACCATTAAACTATCATACCATGTCAACAAATCAACACACATTACTTTTCGAGAGCTCTTCATTACCCTTCGTTGTCCAGAACACCATTAATTGGAGAGGAATTGAATTTCATCTTAGGATTGATGCAAATGCAACACATACAGGCGGAGAGTTTATGGTCATAGTTAATTTTAATGACAAACGATATTTTCACAGAACCGTTAGTTCTAGGGGTTGGTTGTTCTCAAAAGGACATTTTCCTGAAATAGAAACAAAAAACCATACATTAAAGTTTTCATTAGGAAAAGTGCCCTTTAAGTCATTTAAATTGAGTGACGAAATGAAAAGTAATACTGAAATTGAGGACACTTTAGAATCTCCTTTTAAAATTTCAGGGGTGCCTTTATCGGTTCATTTTAATAACCCTAAAGAAAAAATCGAAGTAATACCAGAAAAGAAAATCAACAATAACGAAGTTGTATTATATGAGTACAAAAGCATGGAACTAAATATTAATAGTTATGCCTATTTCGAAAACGAAAACCTAATTATAGACTATTGGAAACTAGGAGGAAATTATGAAGATGAGATATTCATAACGATCGAAAATCAAGATATCGTTCGTTTATATAAAGAATTCAATGTAGATGCCGATACCAGTATTAAAAGGGAACTGCTTTTGCAATCAATTTTAAAAGCTTTTAATGGGGAAAGTTGTTTCAGGAAAATCGAAAAGTTTTTGATAGAAAAAAACATTCCCCATTCTAAAAGCGCACGTCGATGATAAAAATTAATAAATATGGAATTTGAAAAACAGTTATTTCATTTAATAAATTCTACTATTGAGATAGATATTAGATTGGGTTTTGAGGGAGAATCTCTCAGGTTAATTGGATACGATATTGGAAAAGCAGTAGAAGAAGCCTGGGGGGATTCTGATTATGAATACGAGATTACCGTTAATAATGATGCGGTGATGAGATTGTATGAAATAAACAATATTAACATAGGCCAAAAGGAAAAGCTAGTTAATAAGATTGCCGAAACATTTTCGGGCAATTACGTTTATTCTATGTTTATGAAATATTTAGACAAGAATAAGGTTAAATATGAGTCTTTCACTTGGACATAGATCGGGAATCTCCTTTCAATAAAAAACAGCTCCAAGTCAAATAAAAGCGCTTTTATTAAGCTTTACACATATACCAAATTCTCATTGCTAAGAACTCTTTCTCCATTGGATCGATACGCAGCAAGGAATCCTTTTTTTGCAACACTATAATCTAAACAACAGATATTATTTCTATACAACACAGGATTCCCCTTTAACCAATAATGTCCGAAAAATACGGGCTTGTCTGTTTCCATGTAATATTCCCCGCTTTTGAGTGATTGAATATCTATGGGTTCATCTGTTAATGCAGGTATGGGCTCAATGCTAATGGATTTTAAACTTGATTGTTGGGGATTCTCCCACCATTTAATCCTGATCTCCGATCTATTGGTTTTGTCTTTGTCTTTAAAAACCATGCCGGCGGGTAATTTCAACTCTTTTCCCTTTAGCGTTTCCTCGATAGCGTGATTAAATCGTGTTCCTTTTTTTACGGACTGGTAAATCAATTCATCTGTCAAGTGGTTATGGGAAAGTACTGATTGTAAATAATGAATGTTATTGATATCCCAACAAGCATGAACGGCACGGAAACTTTCAGACTCATAGAACAATGGAAGTGTTTTAAACCATTCTAGGTAATCCTCGTAATCTTTCTGTCTATTTTGGAATTGTTCCAGTGTTTTGAAATGTTGTACCACATTCTTGATCAAATGCTTTCTTAAATGCCCGCCTTCAGATTCCTGAAAATGGAAACAAAGTGCATTGTATTCATGATTGCCCATTAATGCGACTGCGTTACCACTTTCGACCATTTTTCGAACGATCTGTAAAGTTTCTGGGATTTTCGGTCCACGATCTATATAATCGCCAACGAAAAACGCTTTTCTTTCGGGATGTGAAAAGACTCCCTTTTTTAAGGAATAGCCCATCTTCCTTAAAAGCGCTTTTAGTTTATCTGCATGGCCGTGAATGTCACCTATAAAATCGTACATTTTCTCATATTAAAGCGTTTTTATCCTATTACCGGATAATAAATATCTCCCCAATTTTCATCCTTACTTTCCATCATAATCTCTATAATAAGCGGCACCAAAAGTTTCAGCATATTATTCCCGTCTTTTACCTGGCTTCTGTTAACCTCACTTTCGAATGTGGCACCACCATGAATTAATTGATTGCGTAAAGTATATAGCCTATCTAAAACCACTTCCAATAATTCCGGAACTTTCCCGGTTGAAAGAAATTTCATGGAATTTGTATACGAATTTTCGAACAGTGGTTTCCATTCTTTAAGCTCACCGCGTTGAAAATCCCAAAAAGGTTTAAACACAAATTGATTCCCGATCAACAATCTAACAGGTCCGGAAAACTGTTCCCATAATAACTTGTAAAAGCGCTTTTCATGATCATGCTTTACCAGTTTATGAACAAACTCATGAAAATTCTCCTTTTCTGAAAGCAGTTCACCTTTGTGTGCATTAATTGCATAACAGGCATTAAATGATATCCATAGACTGATATATTGTAAGTCAATATTTTCCTTGCTTTTTTCTGAACAATGTAACCAGCTGATCGCCCTGTGCAATCTTACGGCATGCGCTTCATTAAGTTGTGCTCTCAGAGATTTTAGTTTTGTTTTCAGCTTTGAGGATTCCATTTAAAAGCACTTTTATTTTATATGAACCTACTTTAAAAATTCGGGTAATGCATTTTCCAGGCCTTTATTATTCGCCGCATCCATGAATATATTGCCGGATCTAATTGCTTTGGGGAATACAATTGCGTAAATCCATCTTCATCGAATACAACTTCGCCTAATTCTTCATTATGAAAAGCGTAATTAGTAGTCAATTTCCTACTCCGGCATTCTACGATATACTTTTTATCGTTCCAATTAAGAATCGCATTCAGTCTTCTATTATCATCCTCACCAGAATCTCTTGTTTTACTTGGAGGTGACGGCGGGACATTCTGGGTCCGCATAGGAAATAATTTTCCCTGAGCGGTTATGGAAGATATCATGGCATTCATCATAAAATAGTCGTTAAACCGCTTTATTAAAAAATCCAATACTTTGCCTCTCAGAATGATATTGAAATGCGTCTTCGCTGATATTGAACAATTCAGCCAGTGTCATCGGTTTATTTACAATATAATTCGTTGTTCCATTCTTTTCTAATAATCTTTTGGATTTTTCGACTGAAAGCGGCTTGAATTCATATAGTGTATTCAACCTGCCCTTTCGAAGTAAGGCTTTATCAATATTACTTACATGTGTATTAAAAGTTGCAATGATCTGAATCCCCAGACTATCTCCTAAAAGACCATCGGTCAGATTTAGTAACATTGAAATACTGGAGTTCTTACCCTTCTCTCTCGAAATAAGTAGATCTTCTGCGTCTTCAATAATTAAGACTGAATTGGGATTATTAATCAACAATCTTGTTAAACTTGGAGAATCAAGGTTTGACGCCATCGCTGGAGACATAAAAATGACATCCTTTTTAATATAGTGTATTAAATATCTGATATAGGTAGACTTACCGGTACCTGGATCACCATAAAACAGCATAATGCCTGATTTGGCTTTTTTATTTAAACACTTTAATATGGAATTATGGTGTTCAGTAAGATCATCATTATAATATTCGGGAACACTCAATTTTGGTTTAGACAAAGTGATTCTTTCTGTTTCCAAACCCTCAGTTCCACTTACAATCAGACGTATAGAGTTTGATTTCTTAACTTTTATCCTATATCTTTTTGCTTCATCAATAATTTTCTGAGCATCCTCTTTTTGATCAGTAGTAAATGCTACTCCTACAACATGATCTTCTTCAATATCAATCATAATTCCGTTTTCAAGTAAATAGATGGAATTAACCATTCTCATTTTCCTTGCTTTCCATTCAAATCTTTCTTTTGTAAAATCACAAACCAATGCGAACTCTTTTTGCTCTTCGATCCATTTTTTAAACGAATCCATATTAATTCGACCGATAACTTTAATGCTTGGTATTTTTTGATGAACTGAAAAATAGAGACGCGAAAGATTCACATAGCTTGAACGTTCGTCAAAAACTGCAATGTCAGTAACCTTTAATTCAGGGTGATTAAGAAAATTAGTCATAATAATATGTTGTGATTTAGTTAGTCAAATTGCAAAAACAATTGGTAGAAAAAAGGAATTGGGTTCTTTTTATTTATGCACTATATATGCATTGTTTTGCAATATTAAATAGACTGATTGCCGCCTATTTACAGAATGGGAAATAAGAAATATATATTGTGATTATATGGGATAGAACTATAAATCAGGGTTACCTTTTTTATAGAATTAATAAAATTCCGATTTGAGTATTATTATAAGAAATTATTATTTATTTCAATATCATCAATGCCTAAAAGATTGCATTCAAAATAATTTCGTAGTTGATTTTTATTAAACTGAATATATGGCTTCCACTCTTTCTCCAACGGAAGAAAGACTTCGACAGAATTAATATCTGGGAAAGTTTTATAATCAAAATTGTCTACATCTGTTCCTATATAACCTGTATAATAATAGTCAATATCATTTGCCAGGGCAAAGTCTATTTTCTGTAACATCAGAAATTTTCCCAAGCTATATTTTTTATAATCGGGATGGTAAATATTTAATATACCCATGATTGACTTTAGTCCACGATCAAAATATCCAACTGCAATCAATTTTTCTCCATCTCTAATTTCTATCATCCAAGAATCAAATTGATTATCAAATATGTCTGTTCCAAATCGCCCCTTACATGTATTAGATGATTCAAATTTTAATTGATTTACGTATAAAGAATATAAATTTTCTATTTCATCTGTTACAACCGCTTCTTTAACCGTAACATGAAAAATTGCACATTTTTTCTGAATGGATAGTGCCGAACCGCTTTTTATAACTTGTTTTACTAAAGTCCTTAACCAAAATACTGGCATCATCAAAATACCATTACCGTATTTGCCATTAGGGATGCAATGAGTTGTAAAAAGTGTATATAACATTCGGAAATAACCAAGAGAAAGTTGTTCATCTAGTAATACACCTTTGAAAACCTCAACATTTGGTTCTAAATTTTCTTCTTTCATGTTTTATTGTTTTTGCTTTTCTCGGTGCTGAATGCAATGGCAACTACCGCCAAGGAGAGCGTTCCGATAATTATCATAACAAGAGAAACAATTTTAAGGATAATGCGGATTGAAAATCTGAGTCTTTGATTTCTGATGCTTTGGGTTATTTCATCAATACCCCCGAAAAGATTGTCGATTAAGCCAATTGCAGCTATTATAATGAAAAAGACGATAATACCTAGTAGCATGTTTTTCAACATTTGCCACAAAGGTCTAGATTGACTTTATAACCTATTTACATTTGGTTAAAGTGTATGTAATTTTTAATTTGTTAAATAAATTCATCACCCTTTGTATTTATCCAAAATGTAATATTATTTCGTGTTACTTCAGCAAAGCCTTCTTTAAAATCTGAAACCCATACATACTTTGGCTCAATTACAATATCCCCATTCAGATTAATGAATCCGAATAGATTCAGTTTTTGAAGTGGGTTTAAAGCTATTTTCCGGATTTTTATCCATAGAACCCCATCATTGAAGTCTCCGATTTCAATTGCTGTGATGTCTGATACAATTTCATCTCCTTCTAAATTCAATAGTGCCCATCTTCCAGAATTAGTTTCAACTGGGGCTACTCCGTTATTAAATGATTTGGCATATTGATATTTAGGTGAAATTTTCACATCCCCTTTTTTATCAACATACCCCCATTTGCCCAATATTTTAACTGGGCATAATCCATCTCGAAAAAATCCAACTTCTTCATAATCTTCTATCCCTACTCTATTAAAATCTGTATTTATAAAGTACCAATACTCTTTTGTAGTGGGAATATTGATAAAATCATCATCAATATTCTCATAATCAAAATCAATTGTGAGTTTTTCACCTGAAAAATATTTTGACTTATACCCTTTATCAATAATTTTAACTGCTGCAATACCTTCGTAAAACTTTGTACAATAATTGTAACATTTATTAATATCAGAATTAATAAACCCTTTATCATCTATAAAAAAATACTCCTCTTCATAATTTTCAATTTTATTAATCGCTATGAAATAACCATTTCCAGCATATTTAATATAATCATATTTTCCCGAGGTCTTTTCTAAAGAAAGCTTTTCAACATTTGTTCCATTCACTCTTATCAATGTCTTTGTCTCACAAGTCCAATAAATTGAATTATTCTCTTTATAGGCTTTAAGATGCTCAAATTCAAAATCGAAAAGTCTTCTGTTTAATTTATCAATGATTGTATACTTCCCACCATTATATATTTTTTTAATAAAATAACTATTGTTAATTTCTTTTTGAAAATCTTCAATCATTCCACCCATTGAAACAATCGCAAATCCATTTATAAAAGATTCTGCGAAATCATATTCACAGGGTATCTGATAATTTCCAGCCTTATCAATGTATCCATATTTAAGATTATCATCTACCATTATTGATACTGCTGCTAATCCATTAGAGAATGTATTTGCGTGTTCAAATTGAAATGAAATAACTTCTTCATTTGAATCATTGATAAACCCCCACTTTTCGGATTTATTATTCACTTTTTTACTTGCTAAAAAATACTGGGTTTCAGGACAATAGAAGATGTTGGTATATATGGGTTCAATTGCAAAACTTTCCTGCACTGTATCATAAATTCCCCATTTGTTCTTCACTCTGAATTTGCACATATTGAGTTTCATAACACAACTTTTAAGCGGTTCAACAATATGGCTTTTACACCATACACAAATTATGGCTTTCAAGCCATTTTGCCTATGTGAGCTAAACGAGAAATATTACCTATTGTAAAACCTTTGGTGAAAATTTTCGAAAACTCTGTAAAAGAAGGGATTATCCATGATGAAAGTGGCTTTTGAGACTGATATTGAATACTTACAAATAGCCAAAATAGAGAGGAGGTTAAAAATTACCAATATTTCTAAAGTTAAATTATTGGTGGAAGAACCACCAGTTTTGTACCCCCGATTCTATTTACGCTTGGCCCATAATAAAATATTTCTAAATGGTTTTTGTAATATTGATACAACTCTGTGATATTCAATACTTATATGGGTTCAATTTTTTCTGGCGAAGAGGGGTAATAGAAAAATGGGGATGATAAGACAACTCGAACCTGGGTAAGGGGATCATAATGTCCAGTTAATCCAATCATATTAAGCATTAACGTAATATTGTTCAACTTTTCATTAATACTAATTGAATTTCTCTAATTAAGTTTGTGGAGATTTATTAATGTAATCAAAACCTAATATGAAAGAAATAGAAGTGATTGAGTTATTTGCAGGAGTTGGTGGTTTCAGGGTTGGTTTGGAAAGAGCATCAAAGAAATTTAAAATAGTATGGAGCAACCAATGGGAGCCTTCAACTAAAACACAGGCGGCATCAGAAATATATGAAAAGAGATTTGGGGCAAAGGGACATTGCAATAAGGATATTTCTGAAGTTAAATCTACTGAGATTCCTCAGCACAATATGATTGTTGGTGGATTTCCTTGCCAAGATTATTCGGTAGCGAGAACTTTAAATCATTCAAAAGGATTGGAGGGAAAGAAAGGGGTTTTATGGTGGCAGATACATAGAATATTAAAGGAAAAGAAAAAAAAGCCTGAATTTTTAATTTTAGAAAATGTTGACCGATTAGTTAAATCGCCAGTAAAACAAAGAGGAAGAGATTTTGCTATTATTCTCGCTTCGCTATCTGACCTTGGTTATATTGTAGAATGGAGAGTTATCAATGCTGCAGATTACGGAATGCCACAAAGAAGGCGAAGAATATTCTTACTAGGATATCATAAAACATCACAGATTTATAAAAAAGTAGTTAATAAGAAACCGTTGGATTGGATTTGTTCAAAAGGTGTTTTTGCAGATGCCTTTGAGGTTTCTATTGAAAAAAATGCTATTGTAAATGAGATAGAAATCAATGGAGATTTAGCAGAAATATCTTTAACATTTAACAAAAGCAATCCTTCAAATAGCCCTTTTAAGAATAGTGGTCTAATAATAGGAAGAAAAGCATATACCATTTCAACTGTTCCAAATTATGATGGGCCAGTAGAAACATTAGGCGATAAAATACTTTTGAACGGGTTAGTACCCAAAGAATATTTTATTGATGAGGGTAACCTCGATAGGTGGTTATATTTTAAAGGACCAAAGAATGAAAAAAGAATTAATAAAGCTTCTGGATTTGAATATAATTATACAGAAGGAGGTATGGTATTTCCTGACCCACTTGACAAACCTTCAAGAACTATTATAACCGGCGAAGGAGGGGCTTCTCCATCCAGATTTAAACATGTAATAAGAACAGCAGAAGGAAAGCTTCGCAGATTAACTCCAATTGAACTAGAGCGACTAAATATGTTCCCAGATAATCATACTGAAGGGGCATCTGATATTAAGAGAGCTTTTTTCATGGGTAACGCGTTGGTGGTTGGAATTGTTGAACGACTAGGCAAAACACTTCTGAAGAAAATTTAATCAATCCAAATGAGTTTATTTGATGCTGATTTGGCTAAAGAAGCAATTCTAGGTGAGTTTTTATCAGCTCAATATAATAATGTAAGCCTTAAAATGAATAGGATATCAGATAAAGATATTCAAATGGCAGGTGTTGATCTTGTCTTAGAAAAGTCAGATGGGCTAAGCTATAAAATTGATGAAAAAGCTCAGCTTCATTACCTGAACAAAGATTTATTAACTTTTGCTCTTGAGATTAATTATTTCAAAGACGGAATATTAAAAAATGGATGGCTTTATGATTCCAAAAAAGCTACCGAGATTTATGCATTTGTTTTTAGTATACATTTAAAAGAAACAATAGTTGAATTAGAAAAAGTTGGAGATATTGAAAGTTGTGAAGTTGTTTTTGTAAATAGAATCAGACTCATTAATGAATTAGCCAAACTTGATTTGAATTTTAAAGTGTGTGAAGAATATAGCAAGGAATTAAGGTTAGATACAGAAGTTGTTAAAATTGAACATGATTCAGGCTTTAAATTTCAAATCTCGAATCAGTTATCTGAAAAACCAGTAAATCTTATAGTCAAGAAAATTTTTCTTGAAAGAATTGGCAAAAAATACACATTTAAAAAGTCCTAACTTATATAAAATTATTATTTATGGCTGGATACTTATTTGGTCTTGACTCACAAGGCTCTTTAGATGAAGCTATAAATGCAGGATTATTCTCTACAAGAATGTCTATACCAATGGAAGCGCAGTGGCAAATGCATCATGAAGGTACATTTGCTGATTATACCTCTATGAAGGCTGGCGATAATGTATATTTTTTTATTGATAGAAAAATATATGGGGTAGGGGAACTCGTTAATATAGAAAATGATTGTAAAAGTTTAAATTTTGCGGAAGCAAATCATCCATATTTGTTTTACGGCTTTACTAATAATAGGTTTATTTATTTATTTCCAAAACATGCATATGATAGATTAACACCCAAAAACAAACTTGGATTGTCATATAGTGATTATATTCAACAATATAGATTTGTATGTTATTTCAAACCATTTCCACTTTTTTTTGCTGAAGGTGTAGACATGGATGATATGTTAACATCAGAACCAGCTGCTTTTAAAATTCTTAGAGACTTCTATCAAAAAAGTTTTATCAAAATTGACAATGATGAGAATCAAGCTTTTAAAAATCTGATTCTTAGAAGAAATTCTTCAGCAGAAGCTCCCATAAAGGCATCAAATTATTTGGTTTCTCATAATAAGGTACTTCAGAAACTAATCTCTGATAATTATTCCTTGACGCTGAATCCGCTTTTGAATAATATAATCGAAGGAGATTCTATAAAACATGAGATGGCGATAGAGGCTGCAATTATTCATCAGTTATCACAAGGCGATATGGCTAGTATTGAAATATTCGGTTCATGGGAATACTTAAGTCATCAGGTTCCAGCATCGCCTGCAAAGCCCAATAACTACCTAGATAGGGTTGATATTTTTGGCTATTCATATATTGAAGGGTTAGAGCCAACTAAATCACAATTTCTAATTGCTGAGATTAAAAAAGATAATGGAACTGTAGAGACTTTGTATCAGTTAATGAAATATGTTGACTTTATTAAAAGCGAGTATGCTTATAGCGACTATTCAATGATTACAGCTTTTTTGGTCGCATATGATTTTGATGATGATTGTATAGAATTACTTAATGAAATTGTAACTCGAAATTATATTCATGGCATAAGACCATCCATAACTCGTGTATGGAATAAAGTAAAACTTATTAAATATCGTTACGACAGTCTTAATGAAAAAATTAGTTTTGAAATTAAAGCAGATGCCACTCTAGCTTGAGTACAAGTCTACCATATAATATTAAAGACCCGCTATCAATTGAAGTTTATGCAAAGAAGCTTTTGAATAAGTCATTAAAAGATGTACTAGGAAACCATATCGCTCAAACATATTCAGGAAAGGGGAAATTAGGACAGATATTAGAAGACCTTTATTTTAAGTATAAACCAAATTCAAAATCCGAACCAGATTTTAAAGAGGCCGGTGTAGAATTAAAGACGACTCCGGTTAAACAAAGTGTCAAGGGATTAATATCAAAGGAACGGCTAGTATTTAATATTATTAATTATGAAGAGGCCTATAAAGAAAGCTTTCTAAGTAGTAGTTTTTGGAAGAAAAATAAATTAATCTTATTGATGTTTTACTTGCATGAACATGATAAGATTGAATTAGAATATCTTTTTAAAATAGTTCAACTTTGGGAATTCCCATCTGTAGATTTAAAAATAATAAAAGATGATTGGCAAACGATAATAAATAAGATTAAAGAAGGGAAAGCTCATGAAATTTCTGAAGGCGATACACTTTACCTAGCAGCATGTACAAAGGGAGCTAATAAAGCATCTTTGCGTACTCAACCGTTTTCAAATGAAAAGGCAATGCAAAGAGCGTTTTCATTGAAATCACGATATCTGAATTTTATCATTGAAAAAGGATTAAAAGAACAGACTGAGCCAATTGTTAAAAATATTACAGATTATGATTCTGGGGAAACTTTTGAAGAGCATGTTATAAAGAGATTTAAACCTTATTATAATCTATCTGAGGATGAAATAATTGCAAAACTAAAATTGTTTTCTACAACTGCTAAAAGTAGATTCTATTTGATATCGAAGGCAATTCTCGGAGTTGAGAAAGGGAGTATTGAGGAATTTGAAAAGGCCGATATACTAATGAAAACTATTAGGTTGGAGATGAATGGAACTCTTAAAGAGAGTATGTCTTTTTCACAAATACAATTTGAAGAAATAGTTACTGAAAAATGGGAAGAATCATATTGGTTTAATACATTAACGAAACGATTTTTCTTAGTTGTTTTCAAAAAGGACAAAAAAGGTAAACTTAGATTAATGAAAGTAATGTTTTGGTCTATGCCTGTTGGTGACCTATTAATTGCTAAAAACTTTTGGAATGATACTAAGTATAAAATCAAAAAAGATGATTTTCAAAATTTTGTAAAAATATCTGACGATAAAATTTGTCATGTACGACCGAAAGGCATCAACAGCAAGGATTTAATGAAAACACCATCAGGACGAATGGAAAAGAAAAAAAGTTATTGGTTGAATAGTTCATACATAAAAATGATAGTTAATGATATAATTTAAAAACTATTCATTGCCTATTGTTAAAAATATTTTTTGTTCGACATTTTGTCTAAAATGGAGTAGAAGCTATTTATTAGAAGTTCCCGACCTTTTTAAGTGCAAGTAAATATCGATTTTGACGTTAAAACACCAGATGGTAAATGACAAATAAAAATATGGTCGTTAGATTTAATTCCTACTTTACATATTTGCAAGTGTCTTTAGATAAGTATGTGGTTTCTTCTACATTTAATTCGGTGATTTTGCCCACTAACTACTATAGTATTGTATACCCTATCGAAAAAAATACCAGGCCCTTATCATTTTTTCGAACAGCATCTGTTACATCTTTTCCCACGACAGGAAACTCATAGCCGATAGTGGTAAATACTTTAGACGGATCTTGTGAATTCAAAAAGCAAATACCCAACCCCCTTCTGTTTTTATCAAGTTTTCCATCAGTGCGGTTATAGGCGAAAAAGCCAAGCTTTACATTTGTTCCGACATTTAGATTAATCCTTATGTTAGGGTCAAATAGAACATCAATCTTAATAGGTGTTTTAGTAAGGTTTTCTGGTTTGCCGACTTTCACGGTTTTGACATCCGAAAATAATTGTTGTGTCGTTGAGCCTGTCACCGGCGCGATTGTTTGCACGGTTCCGTCATCGAGATCTGATATATTATTGGTAAAGTTGGGACCGGTTTGAAAACCAAGGAACAAATTGGTTTGTCCCAGTGCAACGCCAAAATTGACCAGGAAATTTAGATTCACTGTGCTTTTATTCACTTCATAAACATTGCCCAAGCTGCCGAGTGATCCATCATAAATGGTATAACCTGTTAAGCTGTATTCTGGTTTAAAAGAAATGTCTAATGGGCTCCACATATTTTTAAATATATCGCTTATACGGTAACCAATTGCGCCATTCAGCTTTAGGCCTGGCTGCAGGTTACCCGTCTTTACAAGTGTTGTAATTCCATCTTCATTTGGTTTAGCTTTAATCTCAAAGCTGGTCAGAAGTTTTCCTTTACTGATTGCTTTGCCGCTTGTATGATAATATCCATAACTGATGGCGGTAGATGTCAGATTCAGTTTGAACTGTGATATTTCTTTTGTACTTCTTAAATTAATGATGGCATCATCTTTTGCTGTCTCAAAAAAGGTTTGGGCAAATGAGTGTGAACCCAAAAAGATGAGTATCAGGAACAGGTATAATCTTGGTTGCATGTTATTCAGATTTTAAGTTGTCAATATTTTCTGTGATTTGTATTTTCAGGTCTCCATTGCGCACTACCGCAAATTTTTGGTCATAGGTGATGCTGGAACTTGTTCCATCCTCTGAAATTAGTTTTGCTTCCATAGTGACCTGGTAAACCGTGCTGTTTGGAGCGCTTAGGTGAATGTAAACATCAAGGATGTTATCGTCTGAGACCGTGAAGTCCTCTACGGTGACTAGTCCGTTGCCATCCTTGTCTTCTTCCCATTTGGAAAGGACATTGATACTTTCAATTTCAAATTCGCGTACATGCCAGAGAGGGCCAATTAACTTGACTGTAAGGGTAGTAAATTTCATAATAGTAGGTTTAGTAATTAAGAAATGTGGGAAGTATTATAAGGCTCCCCACCTTTTATATTCAAGTGTATTTTTAAATTTTTTAAATGTCCGTATTTATTTTGCATAGGAAACGACTCAAAAAGAATATCCTTTTGACAATGCTAATAATTACATACGATTTAATAAGACTGTTCGCGCTGCCGGAAAAGATAAATTATTTTATGACCACTGGGCATGTCAGTCGTGTTCCTGGACCATTTTGTGTGTCAACCAACGGTGTTGCGTTAGCGTTTACTTTTGTTCCACAGGAACTTCCTCGTCATCCTTAACTCCGGATATTCCACCAACGCCTGGTACATCGGCAACTCCTGTTATTTCTATATTGCCTTTATCTGTTCCTATTCTGATATGGGCCTGATTGAGTGATACATTGTGCGGTGTATTTAAGCCACCTGCTGTGTTCGAATGGATTTTTCCATTCCCCAATAACGTTATTTTAAAACTGATTCCCATATCACTGGCCGAGCTGTTTGCATCAAACAATGTTGAAAAACCGTCTTTCACATTTGCCTTTACCCCAAGGGTGTATAGTGGCAAAACCTTGGCATCTTTGTTTCCAGGTTCGACGGTTCCTCCTACAAATAAACGACCATCGGAATTGTCAAAAAAGGCATAGGCCTTTGCAAGTGAAAGATCACTGGCCTGCGAAAGATAGGATGAAGTTTTACTGGCGAAAAAACTGTTGCGTGTGTGGTTGGAGAGTTTATCCGGATAAGTTAATCCGGTTACTGGTATAAGAAATTTGGCAACGCCTGCAAGAGGCTGCCCAAACGCAATTGCACTGCAAAAAATCAGTACACCTAAAAATGTAATTTTTTTCATATTGTTGTTTTGATTGTGTAAAATTAGTAACATCCTATTATCAACCCGGTCTGTTTCCATTGATGCGGGCCACCACAGCCTGAACCACCGGTCTTGCAAAAACGAAAGTGATGATGGCAACGATGATTGAATCGAATAACCCTTTTAGGAATTTTGCGACCAATAAATCGTTCAGAAAAGATTGGTTTTCCCTTATCGCAGTAACCAGATTTTTATAGTTGGCAACTTCCATTTGTATCGAATCGCGCGTGCGGCCGATTCCTGGTTCGAGGCAGGGTATTGGCGGCAATGCTTGCTGGTACCAATAATTTGTAAGGAATGCCATAACGATAATAGTCATGGCAGAAAGAATTGCCATTGCAATCATCATATTTTTTTGTGCAGGTGTGAAGTCCATGATATGTGTGTGTTTTAAAAGGGAAAAAAGGAGATTGCCAAGAACACGCTACATATAATCTTTCTCATCCTTCCTTTCTTTACGATCGGAAGAAGAGAAAGATTATATCATGGTTTGCTAAGCATGCAGCACCGATTTGAGTGCATCGATCCGCTTGCCTACTGGTTTGTCTGTTGCAATTGAAGTTGCAAATGATTGGATAAAGTGCTTCACTTTGTCAAAAGTGTACTGGTTGTTTTTCATCAGAATCAAAGCGGCCAGTGCGGAAACATGCGGGCAGGCCATCGAAGTTCCCGACATATATATGTACTCGGTAGAATTAAATTTCAGAGAAAGAATATCAACACCCGGTGCCGCTACGGTTACGGATCCATAGTTAGAGAATGATGCTCTTGTATCATTTTTATCTGTGGCTGCAACGCTGATCACCTTCGCATAATTAGCGGGAGAATAGTATTGAACATCATCATTTGAATTTCCGGCGGCGAATACAACAATGCATCCTTTGCTGCAGGCATAATCGATCGCATCTTCTACTGCACGGTTCGACGGCTTTCTGGCCGATGGGCCCCAGCTATTGCTAATCACCCTTGCGCCATTGTCAGCAGCATACCGAATACCCTTTGCACAAACTTCATCCGTTGCATTTGGAAAAACCTTAACCGCCATAATCTTTGCCTTGGGTGCAATGCCTGCCACACCCGCCGAATTATCTGTGCTTGCCGCAACGGTGCCGGCGCAATGTGAACCATGGCCGTAGTAATCTTTTGGGTCATCTGTTCCGTTGGAGAAATCATATCCTACTTTCCCGTTGCTGTCTTTCCACATATTGGCAGCAATATCAGGATGGTTATAATCAACTCCGGTATCCACAATAGCAACCACTATATTATCACCCTGTGAAATATCCCAGGCTGGCTCGCAACCGATCTTAGGTACGGCCCATTGAGCAGACAGCAGTGGATCGTTGGGATGGTGATATAGTATGTTCATGTCATCTTTTTGTACATAGTCCACAGCGCCATGCTGTTGTAGGTAATCGCGCAGTTGGTTGGCTTCTTCTTCGCTTCCCAGTTCGACAACATATGTTCTGAAAAGTTTTTTCTCCGCCTCGGCCATCGCAGGATAAATCTCTGTGGAGAAGAGATGCTCATCAGAAGCATATGGCATAGCCGTTTTTGTAAACTTGTTCTTAAAATTTGATATATGTTCATCCGTATCATACATGCGCTTCACCGTAGGTGCGGTTGCGAACGGCATTGCAGGCAGTACTTCGCTTACAGGAATACCTTCTTTTAATGCAAAGATTAATTTGTTTTTAGTCATGATTGCAATATTTCATTTTGATTGAAAAGTGGAATTTGTTTAATGATAAATGTGTTCTGCTTTCAGCATTTTTTCAAACCGGGATATTATAATATCCTGATCTTGCCGGGAACTACGTGATAGAATCCGCAAAAATCTGTATACCGCCCCCTGTTCGCAGTTCTTGGATCACTGATCGACACGCCGCTTTGATCGTAATTGATGACGTATGTTCCTCCCGGCTTATGGGACCACATACCAGTGCTGTCTCTTCTGTACCAATGAAAATCCCAATTGGGTCCAACAACCAATGCTACATAGTGCCCCTGCGCCGGTGTGTTGTCAACATTGGCAATTGAAACCAATCCATCGCGAGCAGCAGCAGGACCCACTTCTCCACAAGAGATTGATGTATACATGCGGCCGCTGCCACGGCCGGGTTGTGCAAAAGAATTGGTAACCGTATCACATCCGTAGTTATAACAATTGTTGTTTTGCAGCCGGATAGCATCGTTGTTCCACCAACCTGGATTGTAGGGAGGCTCTGCCAAAAGGGTTGCGAAAGACTTGTTTTTATCATTTGAAAAAAAATCAAGGCTGTTCCTTTCCGAGTGAATGTCTTCGAGTGTAGTTTTCTTAGTGTCTTCGTCAAGAAAATTACCTGCTGTTTCCAAAAGCCATGTTTCAATATCATGCTGGCGGTCAATGTAACTTTCTCTTGTCCATCCGAAGTCTACAAGGTTTGCATTGATCAGCATTGTCTGTGGCAGATCCTGATCGCCTATTGATGAGAGGATAAAACCACGATACCCGAGGCCGTAAAAAATAGCCGGTGTTTTCGACAGCGTTTTTTCGCGTAACCCATACAATTTTTCTTTGAGCATCTTTGCTTGCTCATCAGATAACTCCCAGGTAGGATTCGGACGGCCGGAGAAAATGTCCAGCGTAATCAGTGTTGGCATGTTTGACAGATTTAAGTTTTCCTACTCGTAAGGCTTTTCGGTGGCGCCCCGTTTTTAGAATGGTTGCTGGTCTCCATTTTTCTGAGAGAAAGCGTTTAATTACTCCGATAGGAGGATCTTGATGCGCATCCTTTCAATTGTGTAACAAATGTTATCTATTGACAGAAAAGTACAGATGGGATTATGCCCCGGGCCGGATGTGATTTTTCCCATGGCGCCGCAGCAGTAAGCGGAAGAACAATTTTTGATGAGGATACCCGGGCTGGGCAGAAGCTATTTTTCTTTCACCGTGATGATTGTGCCTGTTGTTGGCGAAGATTCTATTTCAGCAGAATACCGGAGTTGTTTGGAACGGTACACAATGTTATCAAGACCGTGGCCTTTTTTGACATCATTTACAGGAAAACCTTTGCCATCATCCGTGATGCGCATCGACATTTTGCCGTTTTGTTGTTGTATGTCTATTGTGATTTTTTTACACTGTGCGTACTTCACGCTGTTGTTCACGCATTCTTTGGCGATCAGCAGCAGGTTGCGCTTTTCGGTTTTGCTGATTTGGCGCTGGTTTATTCCGGAGTCCATTACTGCGTCAAAAACAATCTGTTGTGCTGACGTAATTGGGACAGCAAATTTCTTGATCCTGTCCAGCAACTCCGATAACGTATCCTCTGAATCGTCTAGCACCCAGATCATATCGCGTAAACCGGTGGTGGCTTGCGAAAGCGATTCTTCTGCCTGCTCTACGTGTTCGTTCTTTCCGGGATCGCGCCTGATCAGGTGCATGAACACTTTTACTGAATTGAGTGTGGCGCCGATATCATCGTGCAGGTCGCCGGCCATGTCTTTGCGGATCTGTTGCCTGGCCCTGATCTGTTTGAGGCGGTAACGGAAGAAAGCATACACCAACCCCGCTGTGAGTAATGCGATGAGTAGTTGGAACCAGAGGGTTTGGTACCATTTTGGAAGGAAATGGAGCTGTAGTTCGATAGGTTTTATACTCTCTACACCATCTTCATTGAACGCCGTCACCTCGAGCGTGTATTTGCCTGGATTCAGACCGATTAGGTTGATGAAATCGCGATTCCCGATATTAATCCAGTCTCGCTGCAACTCTTTGATACGGTAAGCAAAAACGGTACGGCCAGGATTGGCAAAGTTCAGTGCAGAAAAATAGACGGTTGTTTGTATGGCGTTATTGGGAATATCCAATGCGTTAAGCCGTAGGTTCAAACTGTCTTTGGTGCCCGAAGAAGTTTCCATGTTGATATTGCTCCAGTACAGCTCAGTCGACAGGGTGTTGCGCACAATTCTTTCGGGATGTATCACCGTGAATCCATAGGCCCCGCCGGCAAAAAAAGTATTGCCACGTTTTGCGGCTGAGAATTCTTCAAATTCATTGGACTGTAGGCCATCGGCAAGATAGTAATTGCGGATAGGGCCCGACTTCAACGGCACGGAAGACAGGCCGTTGTTTGTTGTTACCAGAAGTGCGCTGTCGCCAACATTCAGCAATTTATACACGCCGTTGTTTGCGAGACCGTTTACAGTTGTTATTTCTTCAACAAATTCAAATTTATTGTTCAGTACAATGATGCCGGATCCATAGGAAGCGATGTAAAACCGGTCATCCAGTTCCTGTATATCAAAGAAAATTTTATACTTTTTTGCAGTATGCGGATTCTGCAGGTCGAGCTTGCGAATGCTATTGCGCCTGGTATCAAAAAGCATGACCACGTTGTCGGCAAGGATCCAGACCATACCTGAACGATCTTTGAAAACATTATTGATAATATAGTCTTCCTTTGTTAATGTCGGGTTGTTGTCCATGATATTGACCAACCGATGATTCACTATATCCCAGGCAAAAACACCTCGTTTATTTTCTGTACCCAGGATAAACAAAGAGTCCGATGCGGCGGTAACGCTATTAATTAAAACAGCACCACCAGTCTTTGAAAATTCGGGATACTGGTCATGAAGCGGAATAAGCCGTTGATCCTGTAAAACATAGGAATTTGCATCATTGGTAACTATCAATTTGTTATTGTGGTCTTTGAAGCAGAATAAGTAAGCATGGGTTTTGTCTATCGCGCTGATGGAGCCAGTATTTATGTTTACCCGGTACAGGCCGTCTTCTGCACAAACCACTACCATCGAATCATTGTAAGGATAAATGGTGCGGGCTTGACCGATTTTCTCCTGAGATTCCACGGAACTTGAATAGGAAGAAAAAGCGGCCGGTCGGTTGTTGGAAAAAGCAAGGCCATGCATACAGCTTAGCCACAAAAAACCTTTGTTGTCTACCATGATACCGAACACCTCACTGGTCCATTCCGGGTTATTATTATACGCGTTCCCTTTAATGTGGGTATACTGACCCGTTCTAAGGTCTGCTTTTACCAGGTTGTTCTTGTTTGAAAAATAGAGGTTGTTGGCAGCGATTCTGACCGCGTATATATAGGAACCCTGTGAGGCCGACACCAATGGCAGGGGATTGGTGGCTACCTGAACTGTTTGCCCCGTCAATGTATATTTTTTTATTCCCTCCCTGGTTCCCGCCCACACCGAATGATCAGCGTCAATATCGCCATCGAGATAGTCGTTTTTCTCCGGAAGGAAGGCGCGTCTTGTCAGTGTTTTGCTATGCAGCGCGTATACGCCGATGTCCCTTGCAAACACCCAGAGCGTTTGTGTATGACTGTCGACTTTTATTTTTGTGATCAATAAGGATTCGGGCAACGCCGGCTCAAAGGAATGCCGTTCGATCAAACGCTTCTGATGCATATCAAGTGCATACAACCCTTTGGTACTGCCGATGAACAGGGTATCCCCCATATTGGCTAATGACCAGAGAACGGCGTCGCTGAACCCGGGTGTCTGTTGCCCGTTGAACCGGTATTTGACCTGCCCATCAATGATGTCGATGGCATCTATGCCGCCAAACGCGGTAGCCACCCAAAGTAGCCCTTTGTGTTCAAGCATATCCATAACAACAGATTCCGATAAGCGTTGGCCTGTAGGATTCATTTTATTGTATCCGGTAAATCGCTTGCCGTTAAACCGGTAAAGGCCGTCCTGGGTGGCACACCAAATAAAGCCTTTTGAATCCTGGAAAGTTCGCCTTACATTCGGACTTCCCAATCCTTCTTTGGTTGAGTAGAGTTTAAAATGATGCGCAACTATGGACTGTCCCCCCGCCAGCATGAGGAGAAAAAATTCAGCAAACAGACACAATAGAACTTTCTGCATAAACAATTACTAATATGAATTTAACTAAAAACGCCGTTTCGGAATGGCTCTTTCTTGTTTTTATTCACAATATGGATGCAGAGGAGTTTCCAGATACTGTAAATACGTTGATGAACGACTTAATCCGTAATGGTAGTTCATCTATCAAAGTTTTATTGGTCGTAGACTCGTTTTCCTTGAATAGTGGTCCAGAATTTAAAACATACTTCCAGGAGCT
>CALRUV010000014.1:0-27911 GCA_943371455.1 Chitinophaga pinensis
TTACCCAAAAGGAAGGCAGGTAGATTTTGTTTTAGGTAAATGGTTACCGGATGAAGTACCCATTATTAATGCTAAAATTGCTAAATGCTCTGAACTTATTGAATCATTTGCAGCAGTAGGCTTAGACAAAACCATGAATATTGCCAATAGTCTCGATTTTACAAAATAAAACTGCGTAAAAAAAGTTATAAGAACAGTTTAAAGAATACTAAATTTTGCCATTATGAAAATTTTCTGTGTTGGCCGCAATTATATCGACCATGCCAAAGAGTTAGGCAATGCCGTTCCTGATGAGCCTGTAATCTTTATGAAACCTAAAACTGCTTTGTTGCAGTTAAACACACCCTTTTATTACCCAGAGTTTACCAATGAATTACATTACGAAGCAGAAATCGTTTTAAGGGTAAGTAAAAACGGAAAATATATAGACGAAAGCACCGCACAGGATTATATAGATGCTTTTACCATCGGGATTGACTTTACTGCCAGAGACATTCAGGGCGAGCTAAAAAAGAAAGGATTGCCCTGGGAAAAAGCGAAAGCCTGGGATAATTCTGCCGTTGTTGGCAATTGGATCCCTTTTACAGATGATATCTGGAATAATCCCATCCATTTTTCCATGCAGAAAAATAAGGAAACAGTTCAGGAAGGCAATTCGGCAGACATGATCTTTTCCTTTGACCAGATCATCGCAGATATCTCACGCTATTTTTCCATCAATATGGGCGACCTGATTTATACAGGAACACCCGCAGGTGTGGGGGAATGTGTTACGGATGATTTGCTGGAAGGTTTCTATGGTAAAGAAAAAGTATTTGCAATAGATATCAAATAAGAAAATGTGCAGAAATGATAAAACGATGCTAACCATCAACCTTAAGCAGCCTTCATGCTAACACCCGAAATACTTTTACACGCATACCGATTAATGGTTACCGCTAAATCCATGGCCGAAACCTACGATGCCAACAGACAGGTGTGTAAATATGTTCATTCCACTTCACGCGGACATGAAGCCATACAGATTGCCACTGGTTTGCAATTAAAAAATATCGACTGGGTGAGTCCTTATTACAGGGATGACAGTATTCTTTTATCCATCGGTTTTACACCTTACGAATTGATGCTGCAATTACTTTCAAAAAAAGACGATCTTTTTTCTGGTGGCAGATCTTATTATTGTCACCCCAGTAGCAAAGACCCGAATAAACCTTCCATCATACACCAAAGCAGTGCAACAGGCATGCAGGCCATACCCACCACAGGATTGGCGCAGGGGATCCGGTTTTTAGAAGAAACCAAATCTGTCTTATTAAGAAAAACAGTAGAAGGAGCATTGCCCGTAGTTCTTTGCTCTATGGGCGATGGCAGCGTAACCGAAGGAGAAGTAAGTGAGGCATTTCAATTTGCTGTATTAAAACAGTTGCCCATCATTTACCTGGTGCAGGATAATGGCTGGAGTATCAGTGCATCTTCTGATGAAGTAAGAGCCATGGATGCGTATGAATATGCGGCTGGCTTTAAGGGTTTAAAAAGATTGCAGTGCGATGGAAGTGATTTCATCAATAGTTATGAAACCATGCAACAGGCATTTGACTATGCCAGGAAAGACAGAAAGCCGGTACTGGTGCATGCGAAAGTTCCTTTATTGGGGCACCATACCAGTGGCGTTAGAAAAGAGTTTTACAGGACGAGGGAAGACCTTTTGCAGCATGGCATCTATGATCCGTTGCCAAAGCTCCGACAAATATTGGGTGGGGTGGGTTATCCAGAACAGGAGATCAACCAGCTGGAAGCCGATACATTAGAAAAAGTAGTAAAGGATTTTGGTAATGCCCAAAATGCCATAGAACCAGGTTCAGATACCGTAGAAGACCATGTTTTTGCACCCACCAGTATCAGAGAGGTAACTGGTAACCGCTATCCCAAACATGGTGAAAAATTGATCATGGTGGATGCAGCTTTGCATGCCATTGAAGAAATCATGGAAGCATACCCTGAAGCCATCATGTATGGCCAGGATGTGGGTGCCCGTTTAGGAGGTGTATTTAGGGAAGCAGCTACGCTGGCAGATAAGTTTGGGGCGCACCGTGTTTTTAATACTGCCATTCAGGAAGCTTATATTATTGGCTCAACAGTGGGTTTATCGGCTTTAGGCATTAAACCCATTGTGGAAGTGCAGTTTGCAGATTATATCTACGCGGGTATCAATCAACTGATCACAGAAATTTCTAAGTCCTGTTATTTATCTAATGGAAAATTTCCGGTGCAGATGTTATTGAGGGTGCCAACAGGTGCTTATGGGGGCGGAGGCCCATATCATAGCGGCAGTATAGAAAGCACTTTGTTGTCCATTAAAGGAATAAAAGTAGTGTATCCCTCTAATGCCGCAGATATGAAGGGACTGATGAAAGCAGCTTTCTTAGACCCCAATCCGGTGGTGATGCTGGAGCATAAGGGCTTGTATTGGAGTAAAGTGCCTGGTACGGAAGATGCCAAAACCCTGGAGCCTGATAAGGCCTATATTTTGCCCTTAGGTAAGGCTAATATAACGCAGGAAGCAAAGCTGGAAAGGGTTGAAAAGGGTGAAAGTGTTTGTATCATTACTTATGGAATGGGCGTTTACTGGGCAAAAGCGGCGGCAGAATTAATACCCGGACAAATAGAGATCATGGATTTGCGTACCCTATATCCGCTGGATGAAAGCGCTATTTATGCGGCCGTACAGCGCCATGGCAAAGTGCTGGTATTAAGTGAGGAGCAGCAGAATAATTCATTTGCGGAAGCCCTGTCATTGCGTATATCTAACTATTGTTATCATTTTCTGGATGCCAAAGTGGAAGTGATGGGCGCGCTCAATTTACCCGCAGTGCCCATTAATATTGGCCTGGAAGCCACTATGTTACCAACCGCTGCAAAGGTTGTGGAGCGTGTTCGCAAACTTTTGGCCTACTAATGGGTGCCATTTTAGCCAAACCTCCTATATTTGCAACCCATTAGCGAAAATCCGCAATCGGAACTAACCTTGGCGAGGTAGCTCAGTTGGTTAGAGCACAGGATTCATAACCCTGAGGTCACGAGTTCAAATCTCGTTCTCGCTACAATGAAAATGAACCACTTACTCTAATTCGTAGGTGGTTTTTTATTTTGCGTGAGGTTTGCGTGAGGTTTTACGTGAGGATTTAAATAATAGTAACTTCAATGTAATATTAAAAGTTATGGATAGCAACGTCAAAAAGGAACATTAGGAACATGTTTTTCTAACAAACTAGAGACAGATGTAAGTTGGTTTCAACCTTATCCTAAAACGTCTATTGAATTTGTTGAATTGTTCAATCTTCCTTTGGATGCAAATATTATTGATATAGGTGGAGGAGATAGTCATTTCGTTGAGGCACTATTAGAAAAGGGTATAAGAATGTTTGGGTTTTAGATATTTAAAAAAATGCATTGTCTCGCGCTAAGAAAAGACTTGGTCAGCATGCTAATAAATTAAATTGGGTAGTTTCTGATATAATTGATTTTGTTCCAAACGTAGCAATTGATTTTTGGCACGACCGATCAGCCTTTCATTTTCTAACAACAGAAGAGAATATAAACAGGAATATTTCCATCGCTGAAAAAGGGATTAAAAAGAATGAAATTCTGATTTTATGAACATTTTCTGAAACTGGTCCTACGAAATGTAGTGGTTTGGAAATAAAACAATATTCTGAAGCTTCTATATCATCAATGTTTGAACTATCATTTGATAGAGTAAAGTGTATAACAGAAGAACATTAAACGCCATTCAATACAACACAAAGTTGTTTTATTTGCAATTTTAAAACGAAATAATTGAATTTATTTCTAGCAAGAGCTTTTTCTAAACTGCCTTACTAAAGGTTTGTATTTGATGTTCGGCTGATAATAATTTGATGTCAAAAGCTTTACAAATGTTTCGTATAAAATGTTTTCCCAATGGAGTAACTTTTAGTTCTTTTTCATTCCATTCTACAAATGCGTCTTTTTCTAATTCAGTTAAAACAGGAAATGAATATTTTTTTAAAAATGGCAAATCCTTTTCATTAAATTTTGCCATTCCCAAGCAAGCTACATCTAAAATATATTGCCGCATTGATTGATCCTCATCATTTAAAAAATAACCTTTTGTTACAGCCAATGCTCCTTTTTCAACATCCTCATAATATTCATGAATGTTTTTTTTATTTTGAGCAAAACCATAAAAGATATCACTAATGCTTGAAACACCCAATCCTAATAACATACCTGTTTGTTGTACCGTATAGCCCATAAAATTTCGATGTAAGGTTCCTTTGTCTCTTGCACGAACTATTAGATCAGTGGGCAAAGCAAAGTGATCCATGCCAATGTCCACGTAACCAGCATCGGTAAATAGTTTTGTGCCTAATTGATACAATTGCATTTTTGTGGCCGCATTGGGTAAATCAGTCTCGTCAAATAAACGCTGTGCTTTACTTGTCCAAGGCACATGCGCATAACTATAAAATGCTATTCGGTCTGGTTTTATTGACAAAGCATCCTTAATTGTTTTTTCAATACGTTCTAAATTTTGCAAAGGCAGTCCGTAAACTAAATCTAAGTTCACGGAATCGTAACCGATTTCTCTAGCCCATTTTACAACTTTTACTACATTTTCATGAGGTTGTTGTCTATTAATTACTTCTTGTACTTCGGGATTGCTATCTTGCATTCCATAGCTTACTCTGTTAAATCCAAGTTCAAATAAAGTTTGTAAGTGCTCTCGGGTAGTGTTGTTAGGGTGGCCTTCAAAACTAAATTCGTGTTTTTCTGGAACAATCGCATCTTGAAATATAGTGGTGAATATTCTTTTTAAATTTTCAGGAGAAAAGAAAGTAGGGGTTCCGCCACCGATATGCAATTCGCTAATTACAGGTTTGCTGCCCATTAATGCGCGATAGGTTTTCCATTCCTTTAATATTACTGGTAAGTATTCCTCTTCTACGCTATGGTTGGTCGTGATTTTTTTATTACATCCGCAAAACGTACACATTTTCTCACAAAAAGGAAGGTGAAGGTACAAACTAATGCCAGCTTCCTCATTACACTCTTTAAAACGCTTAGTGAATAAAGATTGCCATTTATTTGTATCAATGGTTTCATCCCAATTTGGTACCGTTGGATAACTGGTATATCTTGGAATAGGCACATTGTATTTATTTAATAATTCGGTACTTACTTGCATATGAGTATTTTATTCTAGTAATTGAATACTTTCTTCAGCTGCTTGGATAGTTGCATCCAAATCGTCATAGGTCAATGCGTCATTTAAAAACCAACTTTCAAAAGCAGAAGGTGGTAAATAAATTCCACGCTCTAGCATTTTATGAAAAAATTGGTTAAATAAGTTGTTATTCGCAGCTGCTGCAGTTTCAAAATTAGTAACTGGCGCTGCACTAAAATGCAAACTTATCATAGACCCCATTTGATTGATCACAAATGGAATATTTGTTTTTGCGAAGACCTTTGTAAGCCCTTCTTTCAAATAAATAGTTTTCTTTTCCAATGAATTGTAATGATCCCCATTTTTTAATAAGGACAATAATGTATAACCAGCGCGCATTGCAATTGGATTGCCGCTTAAAGTGCCAGCCTGATAAACATTTCCTAATGGGGCAATATGTGACATAATTTCTAATCGGCCTCCAAAAGCACCCACCGGCATTCCGCCTCCAATTACTTTTCCATAGGTAACCAAGTCCGCTTTAACATTTAATAATTCTTGTGCCCCGCCCTTAGCTAATCTAAAGCCAGTCATGACCTCATCAAAAATTAATAACATATTTTCTTCATCACAAATAGTTCTTAATGCTTCCAAGAATCCTTTATTAGGTATGATACAACCCATATTGCCCACCACTGGCTCAACAATAATCGCTGCAAGTTGATCTTTATTTTCTGCGACTAATTTCTTAACTGCCTCTAAATCATTGAAGGCACAGGTTAATGTATCCATGCTTACTCCCGCTGTTACCCCAGGTACTGTTTGAATATTCAATGTGGCTAATCCACTTCCTGCTTTTACTAAAAAACAATCGGCGTGTCCATGATAGCATCCTTCAAATTTGATAAATTTATTTTTGCCAGTATAACCTCTTGCTAAACGAATTGCACTCATACAAGCCTCGGTACCACTGCTTACCATTCTAATTAAATCTATATTGGGTGTCATGGATTTAATTAATTCTGCCATTTCGATTTCTAGTTGGGTAGGTGCACCATAGGAAGTAGAATATTCAACTTGTTTTTGAATCGCCAAAATTACTTCCGGATGCGCATGACCTAAAATCATAGGACCCCATGAAGCAATATAGTCGATATATTTATTGCCATCCTCATCAAACAAATAAGCACCTTTAGCAGACTTAATAAACACAGGAGTCCCACCTACACTTTTAAATGCGCGTACTGGCGAGTTTACGCCTCCTGGTATTCCGTTTTGAGCTTGTTCAAATAAATGCTTACTCTTTGTTAATTGAAACATCTCTAATACTTTTTTAAACGCTAATTAAATTTATCCATTAATAAGCATGGATGCATCTTTTGCAAAATATGTCGCAATAAAATCTGCACCTGCTCTTTTAATAGAAGTTAAGCTTTCTATGATTGCATTATTTTCATCAATCCAACCTTTTTCCGCTGCAGCTTTAATCATAGCATACTCTCCGCTCACATGATAAGCACTTACAGGAACAGTAACTACATTTTTAATTTCACGAATAATATCCAAATATGCCATCGCAGGTTTTACCATTACAATATCAGCACCTTCTTCAATGTCCATTAATGTTTCTTTAATTGCCTCAATGCGATTGGTATAATTCATTTGGTAGGTTTTTTTATCACCAAAACCTGGTTTGCTATCTAGTGCGTTTCGGAAAGGGCCGTAAAAACAAGATGCATACTTAGCACTATAACTCATAATACCAACCCTTGTATAATTGTTTTGTTCTAAAGCTTTTCTAATTTCTCCAATTCGTCCGTCCATCATATCGCTTGGTGCCATAAAATCGGCACCAGCTGCAGCATGACTTAAACTCATTTTAATTAAAGCTTCTACAGTTTCATCATTCACTATTTCTCCATCTTTTACAATACCATCATGACCATAAGATGAATAGGGATCTAAGGCAATATCGGTCATCACCAGTATTTCTGGCACTGTGTCTTTAATGGCTTTAATGCTTCTTTGCATGATGCCATTTGGATTCCATGCTTCTTTTCCTGTATTGTCTTTTAGTGCGTCAGGGGATTTTACAAAAATTAATACACTCTTAATGCCTAATGCCCACAATTCTTTTACTTCTTTAATGGTATTGTCTAAAGAATAACGATAATACCCTTTCATTGAACTAATTTCTGTTTTTAAATTAGCCCCGTCCTCAATAAATAAAGGAGCGATAAAATCATTTGGGGTCAATGTATTTTCTGCCACCATTGCACGAATTGCAGGCGACTGTCTTAAAATTCTATTTCTTCTTTTTAAGTACATAACTATATTTTGGAGTAGTCAAAGTTTTTAACGGTGTTAACAAATGCTTTTGCATGATCTACTGGTACATTAGGCAAAATGCCATGACCTAAATTAGCTACATAATTTTTCTTGCCAAAAGCACGTAACATATCTTCGGTTTCTTTTACAATTGTTGGAATGGGTGATAATAATTTTGCAGGATCAAAATTCCCTTGTAAAGTAATATTGTTTCCAGCCAATCGTCTAGCGATTAGCGCTGTAATGCACCAATCAATACCTAAACCAGCCGCACCAGTTTGACTCATGGCTTCTAAAGAATGCCATGCTCCTTTCGCAAAAATAATAGTAGGTGCTTTGTCTTTAACGGCAGTAACAATTTGGCGAATGTATTGTAAAGAAAATACTTCAAAATCTTCAGGGCTTAATAAACCACCCCAACTATCAAAAATTTGGACTGTATCAGCTCCAGCCTCAATTTGTGCAGTCAAATAACCAATGGTCGTATCTGTAATCATTTGTAATAACTGATGTGCCAATTCGGGTTGTGTGTAGCAAAATGCTTTTGCCTCATCAAATGTTTTACTTCCTTTTCCTTGTACCATATAGCATAATATTGTCCACGGTGCGCCTGCAAATCCAATCAGTGGTGCACGGCCATTAAGTTGTTGTTTAATTAACTTAATGGCGTCCATTACATAGCCTAAGGTTTCATGAATTTCTGGGACACGAATTCTGTTTAAATCGGCTTTTACTTTAATTGGGTCGGGTAAAAAGGGGCCTTTGGATTCTATTAATTGCACTTCCAATCCCATGGCTTGTGGAACTACTAAAATGTCTGAAAATAAAATAGCAGCATCAACACCTATAATATCCACTGGTTGAATTGTTATCTCGGCGGCCAATGATGGTGTTTGGCATCTTTCAAAAAAGCCATATTTTTCTCTAATCTTTATATATTCAGGTAAATATCTTCCTGCTTGACGCATCATCCAAACTGGAACACGTTCTACCTCTTCACCTTTTAATGCTCTTAATAATAAATCGTTTTTTAGTGACATATAGCTTGATAATAATTAATAATTGTTTTGAATAATTCAGATTGACTTACTCCATCAGCAACCACTACCTTATTTTTACTATTTTTTTGAATAGCGGCAGCCGTAGTTTGACCAATAGTAAATAAAATTACTTTTTCGTTAATAGCATGTTGATTAAAAAAGCTGTAAACAGCACTAGGGCTTAAAAATACAATACCATCGTATTGTTTGGTTATTATTTGTTGCTTTGAAATTGTTGTATAAGCAATCATTTCGTTTAAATTATAACCTTTTTCATTCAAAAATTTTGGCAAATTCTCTAGACGCTGGTTGCTACCTAAAAAATGAATAGTGGTATAATTTTGAATTGAAGCTTCGATTTTTTTTGCCAGTTCTAAACTATTATTTGCTGTGTGTTGAATCAACTTACCCCAACCTTTATCGTTTAATGCTTTTTGAGTTTGACCTTGCATACATGCGATGGTCCAATTTGGTGGGATTGCAATATTTTTAGTTGCCCAATCTACTGCAATTTGACTGGTAATAACTACAATTGCAGTTTCTTGCGCTAATGTGCTTAATTTTTCTAAGGAATTGGAATCATTAGAAAGATGTGTTTCAATAAATGGCAATTTATCCAATGTCCAATTTTCCGGAAGTGTATTTATCATTTCTTTTTCAAGATGTTGCCCTGTAAATAGTATTTGAATAGCGTTATGCACCATGTTTAATTTTTTCTATAATGGGACGTCCGCCATTTTCAAGAATTTCATTCCCCGCATCTTTACCTATATTTTCAGCTTGCGCTAATGGTAATATTCTGCTTACTTCAATTTTTTCTTTTCCGTCCAATGATATTAATTGTCCAATAAAGTGCAAATGTTCATTTTCTATTTTTGCCAAAGCGCTAATAGGAGTCGTACAACCTCCTAATAATGTCCTTAAAAAATCTCTTTCTATTTTAGTACACAAAGCTGAGGCTGTATCGTTTAATTGCTGAACCATTTCTAGTACTGCTTTATTTTCTTCTCTAACTACAATGATAACTGCCCCTTGCGCAGGTGCAGGCAACATCCATTCAATATCAACAGCATTATTTGGTAAAATATTAATCCGCTCTAAGCCAGCTTTTGCAAATACAGCACCATGCCAGTTGCTGTCATATACTTTTTTTAATCTCGAATTCACATTGCCTCTTAATGATTCTAAATTATGAAAGGGGAAACGATTTAACCATTGTACTCTTCGACGTACACTACTTGTTGCTATAATTAAATTTAGTTCAGTATGTGATAAATTATCACCTTTGCCAATACTTGCATTACATTTGTTATTTTTTAATTGATCGTTTAATATCAATACGTCTCCATAATCACCTCTTGGTAATATTGCGGCTTGTAAAATGCCTTTAGGCAATTGAGTAGGAACATCTTTCATGGAATGAACAGCAATATCAATCTCTCCCTTTAACATAGCAATATCCAAGGTTTTTGTAAAAATACCTTGTACACCCATTTCGTATAATGGTGTAATTAAATCAATATCGCCTTCTGCTTTAACAGGTATCAGTTTTGTTTGAATGCCATTTTTTAACAACAATTCCTTGGCCCAATTGGCTTGCCACAAAGCTAGTTGACTATCTCTTGTGCCAATTTTCCAGATTCTTGACATAGTTAGGTAAAATTGGGTTGATCAATAAAATCACGCACAGCTTGCATGTAAAAACAGGTTGGGTGATTATTTGTTCTGATATTTGCTGCTACTTTATTTACAATTTTATTTACCAATGCTGGTTTTATATTTTTATCAGTGAAGGCCTGTTCGTGAAGGATATTCAAATTTTCTTTTAAAGATTTTAAGACAGGAGCATACTTTCTTAGTTGATGCCAATCGTAAAATTCGGTTGAATGTTCTGTTATAATCTCTAATGCCCTTGGTACTTGGGCTTTTCTTATGGATAAAGTAATGTCATTTATTTTGGATAAATCATCCACGTTAACTAGATACTGATTTTGAATGTAAATGATTGCTGGGTCAATATTGTTTGGTATAGACATGTCTATGAAATGTCTTGTTTTGCTACTATTGATGCTATTTTCTTTAATGATAAATTCCTTTGAATTGGTTGCAACTATAACTACATCTGCTTCATTGATGGTAGCTTCAAGATCTTGATAGGATTTAAATTCCACGTTAATTTGTTTAGACAATATCTGAGCTTTTTCTTCGGTTCTGTTCATTACCCAAAGATTTTTTGGCTGTATGTAATCCAAAATGTTTTTACAAGTATTCACACCGATTTTCCCTGTGCCCACCAATAATATCTTTTTTGAGTTACCTTGGTCGATATTGCCAAGTATATACTGAATGGCGGCAAAGGATACAGAAGTAGTGCCACTGCTTAATTCTGTATTATTTTTTATAGACTTTGATGCTTGCAAAACAGTGTTAAATAATCTTTCTAAGAAGGCATCTATAGTTTGTTGTTCTTTTGCAATTCTGAAAGCATTCTTTAATTGCCTAATAATTTCATAATCACCTAATATTTGTGAATCTAAACCAGCACCCACTTCAAACAAATGTTGAACTGCATCTTTCCCGCTTTTAAAATAGCATTTTTGTTTAAGTGTTACCCAGTCTCCAGAAGTATTTTTAGACAATAATTCAGTAATTCTATCTGAGGAGTCGGCAATTGCATAAATTTCTGTTCGATTACAAGTACTTAGCACAAAAATTTGAGTAATTCCAAAGTTCTTTGCATCATTCAACAATTTTGCATTGTCTTGGTCGTGAATGGCAAACAATCCACGTGTAGATGCATCCGCTTTTTTATAGTTAATCCCTACTAAATAGAAATGATGTAAATTCATGGATAATTACAATAATGCAAATTTATTTTCTATAAGTAATAGAATTCTCATAGCATTGTCATAATTGCTAAAAACCAGTGTAAATTTCATGATTTATATCATATTATAATGAAATTTGCACAACTAGTAAATTATGGAAAAAACGTCTAAAAAAGGGATAGTTCTAATGAATTTAGGGTCCCCAAATTCACCATCAGTTTCGGATGTTAAGGTTTATTTAAGAGAGTTTTTAATGGATGAAAAAGTAATCGATATCCCATTTATTGCAAGAACATTGCTTGTTAAAGGAATTATTGTCCCTTTTAGATCTCCAAAATCAGCCCATGCATATCAATCCATATGGACAAAAGAAGGCTCTCCATTGTTAGTAAATACCTATCAATTACAAAAAGCTTTACAAGATGTTGCGCCGGAAACAATAGAAGTTTGTATGCGTTATGGAAACCCTCATCCTGTAACTGCATTTGAAAACTTACAAAAACAAGTGGAAGGTTTAGAGGAAGTAATATTAGTTCCATTGTATCCACATTATGCTATGAGCAGTTATGAAACTGCAGTAGAATATGCACAAAAAATACATGCAGAAAATAAATATCCTTTTAAATTAACGGTAGTCCCTCCTTATTTTGAAGATAAGATTTATGTAGGTGCTTTAGCAAGTTCGATTCAACCCTATTTGCAACAAGATTTTGATAAATTAATATTTAGTTATCATGGAATTCCTGAAAGGCACATTAAAAAAGGTGACATAACATGCGAACATTGTTTAAAAGTAAAAGATTGTTGTAATATTGCTTCTAGTGCACATGAATTTTGTTATAGGCACCAAACTTTTGAAACAACAAAATTGGTTGCCTCTCAATTAGGTTTGCAACACATTAAATTTGAACAAACTTTTCAATCTCGTTTAGGACAAGACAAGTGGTTAACACCTTATACTGCTGCTAGATTAAAAGAATTGCCAAAAGAGGGGGTAAAGAAATTATTGGTAGCTTGTCCTGCATTCGTATCTGATTGCTTAGAAACATTAGAGGAATTAGCAGTTGAAGGAAAAGAAATTTTTTTAGAGGCGGGCGGCGAAAGCTTTACTATGATTCCTTGTTTGAATGCTCAGTCAAATTGGATTAAAGCTGTTGATGAATTAATTCAACCTTTTCGTTAAACAAATGAATATAAACAAATGTATCCTTATTTAAAGGCGCTGCATATAGTTTTTGTAGTTACTTGGTTTGCGGGCTTGTTTTACATGCCAAGATTGGTTATTTATATTATTGAAGCAAGTGAAAAGGCTGCTACTGAAAAAAAGGTTTTGCAAGATCAATTAAAAATAATGCTCAAGCGACTTTGGTTAGGCATTACCTGGCCTTCAGCCATTATTACTTTAATATTTGGCATCGTAGTTACAATTAATGGAGGATGGCATAAGATTATATTTGAAAAAGAAGGTTTATGGTTTTTACTTAAACTAATTTTAGTGGTATTGTTGTATGGATATCATTTTTCATTACAATACTTCTACAAAAAATCCATGCATGATGAATATCCATATACAGCTCAGCAGGTAAGGTATTGGAATGAAGTTCCTACTATATTACTGATTGCTATTGTGCTTTTAGTGGTTGTAAAACAGTTGATAAGCTTTTTTTGGGCCTTGATTGGTATTTTTACTTTGCTATTAGTCTTATTTACTGCTATCAAGTTGTATAAAAAATACAGAGCGAAATCTGATAAATAGTGTGTCATGAAAACATACCCTAAAATCGGTTCAAATCGTTCAATTTAGGTTTTCCTAAAACATTACCCATTACAAATGAACGCATTAATTTTATCAAAAAATATTCATAACCCTGAGGTCACGAGTTCAAATCTCGTTCTCGCTACAATATTATTTTTTAAGATAATAATGGTCTTGGAAAATAATAACAAAAGCCGATCAAACAGATCGGCTTTTGTATTGATATAGAAAGATGTCTATTCGAAAAGCCTTAGATAGGGTTCAAAAATAAATGTACGGTATCTTTCAGAATCACTTGTTTTTTTAAGCCATCCATTTTCTGAAAATGAATTCACCAGATCATTAGCCGCCTTTGTACTCAAACTGCAGGCTTCAGCTACATTCTTTACATTGACTACAGGGTTTTTAAAAAGATAGGATAATAACAGTAATCCACTATTACTTCTTCGCCCTAAATTATCAGTTATTTCTTTTTCTAGTTTTGTTTTCAATTGCATAATTCTTGACAAAGTGTCAACTGCTTTTGTTGATGTTTCTTCAATACCTATTAAAAAATATTTTAACCATTGTAAGAGGTCATTTTTTTCTCTAACTCGAGAAAGGTTGTCATAATAATGCGTTTTATTTTTTTCGAAGAATGCACTCAGATACAATAAAGGTTTTTCTAAAATTCCTTCTGATACTAGATATAATGTTATTAATAATCTGCCGATACGCCCATTACCATCTAGAAAAGGGTGTATTGTTTCAAACTGGTAATGGGCTATGCCTATTCTTATCAGTGAAGGCACTTTAAGATCTGAATTATGTAAAAAATTCTCCAGATCACCCATCAATGGATTTACAAAATGATGAGCCGCAGGAATAAATATTGCATCAGTAAGAGAGGCGCCTCCAATCCAATTCTGACTTGAACGGAATTCTCCAGGTAACTTATGATCTCCCCTCACGCCACTTAAAAGTGTTTTATGGGCATTGCATAATATTCTTGAGGATAATGGTAGTGTTTTCAAATTATCAATAGCATTATTTAATGCTGTGGTATAATTTTTCACTTCCTGCCAGTCATTTCTTCTTTCCGGACTTATTTCTTCTACCGGTAATAATGCTTCATCTATGTTTGTTTGTGTTCCTTCAATTCTGCTTGATACAACAGCTTCTTTTGTTACATGCAGTTGAATAAATAAATCTATATTAGGTACCAGTCTGGCAAAAGAGTTTAATTCGCCCAATTTAATCGAAGCTTTTTCCAGTAAAGTATTTAAACTGGCATCTGTCCATATCCATTGTGTATTGATAGGGTTCGGAACAAAATACCTGAACCCCAGACCTTTTTCATAGTGCCCAGCTTTAAAGTTATCTATTGAGGTATATTTTTCTGACATACTATAAAAGTACAATTAATTTCTATTAAATTTACTTAATCGCACAAAAGTAAACTTAAAATAAAATAAGTTTACTCTAAGTATGATCAAATTGTGCAGTTATATCGAAATAGATGAGTGAGATTCTTTTTGAAATGTTAGTATAACTTGTTGAAAGTTTTGAACTGAATACAATTAAATCGGCAATTAATTGGTTAGATATACGTAAATCTTCCGCTACACAAATAATCAAGGACTTACGTTAAATCGTGGGTCCTTTTTTTATGTCTGCGTGAGGAAGATGCGTAAGGAATCTAATCGAAAACTATTTAATTCATTTTTTTAGTTTCTGTCCAAATTTTTTTAAAAGGGTCACCCTCATTCATTTAGTGGTTACGATATAAAAAACAGTATCAATAAAGTATAGCATGCCATTTTGTGTAAGCACATTTTCATCATGAAGATCTTCTAAGATCAAACCAAGTTCTTTGTTATAATAATCATGATTTTTTGTGTTACTAAAGCCATTATTTTCCATAAATTCTTTTACCTTATTTAAATCTGTTTGTTCTGTAGCCTTAACAAATGGCTGTTCTACCACAGCATAAATAATATCTAGATCTTTGTAGAATCCTAAAAGTTGATATGCTGTGTCAGGAAAAAATAAGTTATTGAGTAAAAGATTATGTAAATAATCAATCCAGCTTGCATAATAAATCGCATCATTCAATTTTAAGACAGTCAAACCGTCTTTTAAGTATACTTTTTGTTATGCTCCTTGAGATATGTATAAATCTATATTAATACTATCTGCCCAAAGATTATTTTTATTTACAAATTGAATTAAGGTCTTTGTTTCTTCTTCTTTGTGCTGCTGTTGGTCTTTAACCATTGAGCTTGTTCCTTGGCTTCTTTTAAGGTAACTGCAGGTTGTTTGGATAAGATTGTGATGCTTAACTTGGCTCTTTCCAGAAAGGATATATTGTATGTCATCTCTCATAAAGTATTTGGTGTTACATAGATAACCAAATTGATTCAACTTAATTTTTGTAAAAGAATACGAGAGTAAACCACCTAATTACTCCATTCAAATAAATGGAATATTCACTTTTGTAATTTTAATATATTGGAGATCAGCACTATAAATTTTTAATATCCTTTTCATAACCCTGAGGTCACGAGTTCAAATCTCGTTCTCGCTACACAATCATCATAGAAAGTTGGTTTTAAGGGCCGACTTTCTTTGTTTATTATGACCTTGCAAATTTTAATAATAATTGTATTTCACCTTTGTCTGCTTTTCTGATAGCAGTAAGATATTTTTCACGTGAATCTCTTTCATCAGATATACTTTTTGATCCCCATGAAAATACAGGCTGCTGGTAAATCTTTTCTATAATAATATCAGCTATCATCCGGCTATGTCTTCCGTTCCCATTTGGGAAGCAATGGATGCTAACTAATCTGTGTTTAAATCGTATTGCTAATTCTTCCGGTTCATATACATTTTCTTCAAGCCAATAAGTTGCATCATCTAATAAACTTCTTAAATAAACAGGTATTTCAATTTTATCAACTCCAATATTCTTATTTGTTTTTCGGTATTCTCCAGCCCATCTCCAAACCTTGCCATACATTCTTTTATGAAGCTTTTGAATAAAAGTTTCTGTCAGAATTTGCTCAGGTTTAAATTTTCTAGTTAAACTCCATTGTATAGCATCTTCTATATTCTGTTGTTCAAATTCATCTAATTCACCTTTTGTGGTGATTGATTTAATTAACAATCCTTCTTTCTCATCTTCGTCAAGAGGTGTTTGGGCATCATTATATGTTAGATTTAGTCCCATAAAATTTTTGGTGTTTTGTTTATTATCTCTGCTGCCCTTTCTTTGATTGCTTTTTCAATGCGCTCTTTTGAATTTGCTTGATCTTCGAGCTTCATCGTGTTAGCTGTTCTTTGCACAATTGTTTTAGCGATTTCTAAAGCGCGCTTTTCTATCATTTGTTCCAAGCTGCCATCATTAGGGATAAAGCCATAAACAAATTGCATATCCATTGCCTTTGCTAATTCTTGCATTGATTTTAAAGTTACAGCTCCTACCTTCTCTCGTTTCTCCATATCCATAACAGCCTGCTTGGAAATGGAAAGCTTTTTACCTAATTGTTCCATTGACATGCCAAGGCCATTACGTATTGCTTTTATCCATCCAATAGGTGGTACAACAAGATTGTTCAGAACCGTTATTTTTTCTAATTTCTCATTCAATTGTTGAAATTGCAGTTTATTGTTTTTCATAAAGTAAATCTTTAACTTGACTAATTATCATCAAAAGTAAAGTTATTACATTACATTAACAAAATATTTGTTAAGCTATAACTTGACTTTTAGATTTTGAGTATCTTTTCAAAAACACGCGTTATTGCGTAGAATTCCCCAAAATCCTCCCAAAACATAGTAGAATGTAGAATAGCGCTGGAAAAGTTTTTTTACATTTTTGAAACAGCAGAATGTTTTTTTTAATATTCAAAACTTGACCTGAATTTGACTTGTGGATTTTTACATAAAAAATCGATTATATTTCAATTACCTAAGTGATTGATTTAGAATGCTTAACTCTGTGGGTCTACCATGGCTATGATCCAGGCCCCCAGATTATTTGTGTTAGAGGAAATCTTCGTTTTAGTTCGGTTATTTCCCATAGGCATCCATTTTATACATTTATAGTATATCATGTAGTTATCTTAGAAATGTCCTTTTCAAAACTCTGAGGTCACGAGTTCAAATCTCGTTCTCGCTCCGTAATCTCGATTATATTAGTACACTTCAATATTTTGTATATTTGGTAGTGCCCAATTATAAATTAGATAGAACAGCATTCAAAGCGCAAACTTTAGAGGAAGCGTCTAATCATACTACTTATTACAAGAACCTAAGTTGGAAAGAGCGTTTGAATGTAAGTGCTTATTTAAATAGTATTGCGTTTAATTACCCCCTAGATACACCGCCGCGAATAGATAAAACTAAGTTCGGAGTAAAGTCAAGAAATACATAATGGGTAATATTTTTAATGAAGATTTTAGAGACTTTGTAAAAGCACTTAACAAACAGGAAGTGAGGTATTTACTGGTGGGTGGGTTTGCCGTAATTCTTCACGGTTATTCCAGAACTACAGGTGATATGGATATTTGGGTAGAAAGAACACCAGAAAATTATTTGCGAATTAAACAGGCATTTTTACAATTTGGAATGCCCGTGTTTGATATGACTGCGCAAAATTTTTTATCACATCCAAATTGGGATGTATTCACTTTTGGCATACCTCCTGTAGCTATTGATTTGATGGTTACTGTAAAAGGACTTGAATTTGAAAACTGTTTCAACGATTCAATCATTTTTGAAGACGAGGATTTGCAGATCAGAACCATCAATCTGAATGACTTATTAAAGGCAAAAAAAATGGCAGGAAGGGCTAAAGATGTAAATGATATAGAAAATTTACCTTCTGCAGATTCTTAATCCTAAGGCAACGAGTTCAAATCTTGTTCTCGCTACTAGCCCTACGCCCGTGTATATGTGCATATTTTAATACCATTGCAATTAATTACTCCTCTGGATACACCATCACGAATGGAAGCTGCATATTTTAGTAAGAATGGTTGCTACTTTTTTATTTTAAGCTTCTCTGTAGCATTTTTTACGTTACTACTTTGTTGATTTATTTTGTTTTAAATTCCCAGGAAACCTTGCCTATATTATCGGGTTTGCCTTTGTCTGTTATTGAAATGCTACCATTTAATTTTCCTTCCTGATCTCGCTTTACAGTAATGGTTCTCCAGGAAAAATCGCCTTTTTCATAATCAAATGTTTTGCCATCATCATCATATAAACGATAACTGGCGTCTTTTTCACCATAATAACGTATCACTAAATCGTATTTCCCCTCTGCTACTGTATTGGTTACAGCCATTGGAATGATTCCGCCATCCCGAACAAAAACGGGAATATGAGCCAAGCCAGGTGTTACTGTAATTACTTCTGATTCACCTACCAATTTACCTGTATAAAAATCATACCATTTTGCAAGGGGTAAAATTACCTTTCTGCTGGTTTCTCCTGTAAATAGTGGTGCAATCAACAAATTATCGCCCACCATATATTGGTCTTTGATTTCTTTTTTTGAAGCAATGGCATAAGGATTTTTTTCTGAATCTAATTTATTAATGCTTTCCTTAGTCATTCCTGAAAACCCCTCCACTAAATTCATGGCCCTAAATGGGGGTCGACCATAAAATGCATATTCTGCAAAGCATGTATACAAGTAGGGGATGAGTTGCATTCTTAAATTAGCCACATCTGCAACTTCTTTTTCAACTTCCGGAAATGTCCATGGCTTTGTTCCATCTGCCCAGGCATTTAACATAGCAATGGGCGAAAAGCAAACCGTTTGCATTCTGCGAAGCCAATCTTCTGCAGATCCTGAACTCCGAACTTCGGGCGTCCATAATGTGCCAATGAATGAACTATTAATTAAGGCGGTAATAAAATCTTTATGGCTATAATAATCGTTATAAATTACAAAGGGGAAAGAGGTGGATCCTGCATTCGTAGCTCTTACTAATCCATATGTGCGTTGATTTTTGGCACGATATAAATTCGTATTTAATTTTTGCATCATCGTCCCATAGGTTTGCCTCATCATTTCAGCCGGCATTCCAGAAGGGAATTTGGTAACGTCTGACCATAACCAAAAATCATAGCCATCATTTTCATCCATCTTAAATCCACTTACGCCAATATCTAGTAAGTTTTTCTTTACATGGTTTCCTATAATGGTATTGGTTTGTTTCATTGAATAATCAGGGATAAAACCCGCCCAAACTGTATGCGAAGCAATAAATGGCTTTAATGCCTGTATAAATTTCGCATCAGGAGATATATAAGGGTTTATCCATAGATTGGTATAAATGCCTTTGTTTTTTAAAGAACTGATTAACCCTTTGGGATCCGGGAATCGAGTACTATCCCACTCATAGGTACAAGGATAGGATTTACTTTGCCATCCTGGTTCTAAACCAATAACCGTTAATGGAAATTGGTGTTTTGTAAAACCTTCCACTTCATCCAGTAATTGTTTGTCATTAAATAAAGTGGGTGTTCGATGCCAAAATCCCAGGCCCCATTTAGGAGGCAGACAACCGCCCCCTTGAAATAAATTAAATCTGCTTACCGCATCTAAAGTGGTGGGGCCCCCAAATACAAATATTTCAACACCCTCGGCCGGAACCAAAACTTCTACATTATCTGAATAGGGTGAGGCTGACCATTTTTTATCTGTGTTGCGGTCCCTTACTTCAGGCGGATTTTTACTATCTGTTCTAACACTGGTACCTACCCAAATATCTAAATATCTGGCAGAATTTATGAAAACGCCATAACCTTTGGAAGAAACATAAAAGGGAATAGGTGCATGAGTGCGGCCATTATCAATTCCATCATAATGATCCATATGTAACCTAAGAATACGTCCCCTTTGTTCCACAGTTTTAAAATTCAAACCCAATCCAAATATCTTTTCATTTTGATCAAGCGGAAATCTTATATAGGTCTTGCCATCATATACTTCCACTTTTATTTCATTCTCCGGAATCGGGAAAGTGGACAATGGCATATTATTAATCGCCATTGTTTTTGGAAGTACTCCTGATATGGTTAATAAATTAGTTGCTTCAGGTTTACCAACTTTTGCTTTCCAAACGCCATTGGCCATTTTTTGCCAATGTATGGTGGCCCTTTGTGAGCTTGCATCAATTGAGAAAAACTGGACAAGAATAATACAGCTTAAATAAAATACAAATCCGGAAAAATATTTCATGAGAGAGGAATGAATTAAGGAGTCTATCAAACTGAATATTAAATACTAATATACGATTTACAATAAACCATTCCCAACTAATTTATTTCTGAAAACAATATTGGTTTTCGGCTTTTTAGTTTAGGGTGTAAAATGTTTAAATTCCTCAAAATTCCGGCTGGTTCTCTACTTCAATTATAAATTCAAAAATTGTCCTTACAGTAAAAATCATTTATAGAAGGTTTTTGGTGTTTAGTAATTCTCTTTCTGTTAGTGCAACTTATTGTAGTTTGCTGTGTCTTCATTTTAATATCTGTTATTAAATTAACCTAAATTAATTTGCAATAGTGTACTTAAGTATTAATTTACTCTTTATTTTAAAAACGTAAAGCCTTAAAATCCATGAAATTTATTAAATCCTTTTTTGCTTTTGTAGAAATAGTTATTGGAACATTTCTTGGCTTATTTGCTGTGGTAGTGGCCCTGTTGATGGCTAGCTTATTTTTTATAGCTGTAGCTGAAGTGGCCATTATTGTAAATCTTTTCAAAAATGTAATATTTATAATTAGTAATGGGCAGTCTTTAACAGGGCAGGTAATTTTCTTGATGTTAGAGATGGTGGATTTGACACTTGTTTCGATTTTGGTGGTCATTATTGCCACTTCAGCTTTTCGCATAATTTCTGAAATGATATATGGTCCGGTAAAAGATGAAAATGTAGAAAAATCAATAAGTCTATTGAATTTGTCAGGTAAGATGTCACAAAATTTGGAAGCTAAGCTGATATTTTCTGTTATTGGACTAGCGGCAGTTTCGATATTGGGAGTCATTTTCGAAATTTCTTCCAAGATTGAAAAAGGGGTATTTAATTATAAATCAATACCGCAAGAGTATTACATATTTGCAGGTGGTTACCTGCTTTTGATCATTACCTCCGTTGCAGTTATTTTACTTTCTAAATCTGACAAAGAATGAATTTAAAAAATGCGGAAACAAAATCCTTCAGACTCAAGACTTATGAAGCTTTAAACAAGTATGAAAAGAAAGGTACTATTGGTAATAATCTAAACATATTTCTTACAATACTGATTATACTCAACGGCCTTGCTGTGGCACTCGAAACTATCGATGCTTTAGATTTGAAATACGGTTCATTTTTTAATGTTTTTGAATGGTTTTCATTATTTGTTTTTGCAATTGAATATTTAGCGAGGCTTTGGTCCGCTCCGGAAAGGAAAATTTTCAAAGTAAAAACAGCTGCATCTAAGCGTTTTAGGTATATGTTTAGTTTTATGGGTTTAATGGATCTGGCACCACTAATTCCAGTTTTAATCCAGTGGTTTGTGCCAGTTATTGATCTGAGATGGATGAGGATTATAAGGCTGCTCACATTTTTAAAAAGCAGTTATCTTAGTATGACGCTAACAATATTTACAAAAATGGTATATGAGGAAAGAAAAAAATTGTATTTAGCCAGTTATTTGATGTTTATCTCATTAGCTCTCTCGAGTTCAGCAATTTATTTTGCAGAAAACAAGGTGCAGCCAGAAATATTTAATTCAATCCCTGCAGCTTTTTCCTGGTCATTACTAACATTAACCAAAGTAGGTTATAGACATTCTGTTCCCTTTACATTCGCTGGAAAAGTGATTGGAATTATTACCGCATTTTCGGGCGTATGGACATTTGCCTTGTTCACCACTATCCTTTATACCGGATTACGTACACAGTCAGAACGCTATATCAAGCGGCTTAATACTCCGCAAAATGACTTATTAACAATTACTGACTTAAATAAGCAAGAAGTAGAAATACTCAAAGAGATAAAAGAGCATATCAAACTAAATGAAGATCAAACAATGAAATTAGCCCAAATTTTAACCGATAAAAATTACTTTCCCACACAGCGGGTGTGTAATTTAAACTGTGTCAATTTGTGATTTTTCATTGACTCGTTGCTGATTGATCTTTTTTCTGATGCAGCTGGCTATTATTCCAAAGATGCAAAAAATATCAATCAGTAATGAGGGTTTTATATTCTTAGTTTCAATCTATCTCCAAACACAATCGATAACTGTGATACTGTTAGGCTCCAGTTCTGTAATGGTTGCGTCCATTTTTTCTGGATATTCTGTGTAGCCAGGTAGATTAGTTTTAGCAATGCGATATCGGATGTAAATGCTCCTTTTGTTTTAGTTACTTTTCTAATCTGACGATGGAATCCTTCCACAGTGTTGGTAGTATAAATTAATTTTCTGATGGCGGCAGAATACTTGAAGTAGGTGGTTAGCTTACTCCAGTTACGGTGCCAGGATTCAATAACTATAGGATATTTTTTACCCCATTTATTCTCTAGTTCCAGTAATTGTTGTTCAGCTTCTTCCTTGTCTATGGCTTGATATACTGGTTTTAAATCTGCCATAAAAGGCTTCTGGTCTTTACTGGCAATATACTTCAATGAATTACGGATCTGGTGTACCACACAGCTCTGCACTTCAGTTTGTGGGTAGATGCTTGCAATGGCTTCTGCAAATCCTTTTAAATTATCAATACATGCAATCAATATATCCGTTACACCTCTTTGTTGCAGGTTGGTTAGAATACTCAGCCAGAAATTAGCGCCTTCTGACTCGGATACATACATGCCTAACAAGTCTTTGCGGCCTTCTGCATTAATGCCCAAAACATTGTACACACAGCGATTGACAATCTTGCCTTCGTCCTTTACTTTGTAATGCATGGCATCAAGCCACACAATGCAGTAAGTATCTTCCAATGGTCTAACCTGCCATTCTTTAACCAAGGGAATTACCTTGTCTGTAATGGAAGATAAGGTGGCAGCAGAGATATCAGTATCATACATCTCTTTGATATGGGCGGAGATATCCCGTAAACTCATACCGTGGCCATATAGCCCGATGATTTTGTGTTCTAAACTCTCTGCAAGAATGGTCTCTCGCTTCCGGACAATCTGGGGGTCAAAACTTGCGGATCGATCTCTTGGCGTATCCAGTTCAATGGTGCCATCGGCCGTTTTGAGCTTTTTGGAACCATGGCCATTTTTACGGTTGCCGTTATCCCGTTGTTCATCATCAAGATGTTCATCGAGTTCAGCTTCCATGGCAGCTTCTAAAAACTCTTTTAAAAGAGGGCCAAAGGCGCCATCTTTGCCAAACAGGGGTTTACCCGAGCGTAATTGCGACAGTGCTTTATCCTTTAAAGCATCATAGTCGAAGTTGTTTTTGTTACTCATAATTAACTGTATTAAAGGTCTAAATAATTTTTAACCTTTGACACAGTTTATTTTACAGCCTCCACACAGCCTAAACATATGGAATAAATATGCTTTTTTTAATTGTAGGAAATAATAACGCTGCTTCAAATTCAACTCCAATTCAGTTACTCTGCAAATTTGCATAATCTGCTTGATAACTATTAGCTACTTCTGTAATATTGCTGGCACATGGGTTGATTCATACGAATGATGAAACGGAAAATCTTCATTCTGTTGTGGTTTTTCTTAGTCACTCTGATTTCATTTTTCGTTTGAAAAGAGGCTGAAGAAAATGGATTATTCATCGGTTCTTTTATTTTGTTAATAATTACAATTATTAATCTACACTGATTTTTGGATAGCTAAAGTAAATCTTATCTCTGCTAACATTAAACAAGTATAATCTTCTTGATTTCGATCCTGAGATTCTCCTATATTGTAAAGATTGAAAATGTATTTTTCTTAGTAAGTTTTTTCAACTACTTGAATAGCTATACTATTTTTAAAATTTCTACTACAAAATGATAATATAAAATAAAAATTTAAATCCCAGTGTTTTTGTTTCTTAATTTATAATCAAATAAATATGAATAAAACATTAATAAACTTAAATCTTTCAACAGATAAAATTCAAATACTACTTTAGTTCTCAATTTACGAACTATGAAAAACCTCCCTATTATCTCCAGTGGTAAGTCTTTACCTCTTGGTGCAACCTTTGTGGACGATAAAATTAATTTCTCTATTTATAGTAAACATGCCACTGCGGTTACGCTCTTAATTTTTGATAACCCTGATGATCAGAATCCAAGCCTTGAAATAAAGTTAGATCCGGAAATGAATAAGACATTTCATTTTTGGCATGTTTCAATTGCAGGACTTAAGGAAGGTATTGGTTATGCATATCGAATAGATGGCTCCAGAGACCTAAAAAAAGGGCATCGTTTTAATCCAAATAAAGTATTGGTTGATCCCTATGCAAAAGGGCTAAGTTTCAACAGGTGGAATAGAGGTGACGCTTGTCACCAGGATGATAATGTTGAAACTTCTCTGAGGGGTGTGGTAATCAATACAGAAGGTTATAATTGGGATGGAGACAAACCATTATCTCTACCCATGGAAGAATGTGTGATCTACGAAATGCATGTTGGGGGTTTTACAAAAAGTCCAACAAGTGGTGTAAAGCATCCTGGAACATTTCTTGGGATAATCGAAAAAATCCCATACCTCAAATCATTGGGGATCACTGCTATAGAATTGCTTCCAGTTTTTGATTTTGATGATGTTGAGCAAACGGGTCAGTTTAACGGAGAAAAATTGGTTAATTACTGGGGTTACAGCACAATAGGATTCTTTTCACCTCACCATGGCTATTGCGTTTCTAAAGACAAAAAAACGCAATTGAATGAGTTTCGTGACATGGTGAAAGCCTTACACAAAGCAGGGATTGAAGTTATTCTGGACGTTGTATTCAATCATACCAATGAAGGTAATGAACAGGGTCCAGTTATCTCATTCAAAGGAATAGATAACGCAACTTATTATTATTTGACAGGTGAATCTGGTGCTAAAGATTTTTATTTTGATTACACTGGATGTGGTAATACACTGAACTGTAATCATCCTATTGGCGAGAAATTTATTTTGGATTGTCTTCGTTTTTGGGTGAAAGAAATGCACGTAGACGGTTTCAGATTCGACGAAGGTTCGGTTCTTACACGCAGTGAAGATGGAACTCCTATGGAACACCCACCAGTTATCTGGGCAATTGAACTGGAGGAACTTCTCGCTAATTCAAAAGTTATTGCTGAGGCTTGGGATGCTGCCGGACTGTATCAGATTGGTTATTTCCCTGGAGAAAGGTGGGCAGAGTGGAACGGGAAATACCGTGATGCTATCAGGAAATTCATACGAGGCGACAAAGGCATGATTGGCGAAGTAGCTTCCAGACTTACCGGAAGCGCAGACCTTTATCAATGGAGAGATCATCAGCCTACAAACAGTATAAACTTTATCACAGCCCATGATGGGTTCACTTTGTATGATCTCGTGTCTTACAACGAAAAGCACAATTGGGCTAATGGAGAAAATAATAACGACGGTGCGAATGATAATTGTAGCTGGAATTCAGGAGTAGAGGGCGAGACTGATGATGCTTCTGTAAATGAATTGCGAATCAGACAGATGAAGAACAGCGCTACCTTATTAATGCTTTCGATGGGCGTACCCATGTTTGTAGCCGGTGACGAATATGGAAGATCTCAGTCTGGCAATAATAATACTTACTGCCAGGATAATGAATTAAACTGGATTAATTGGGACAAGGTAAAAGAAAATGGTCATTTGGTAAGATTTTGGAGCGAACTGATCAATAAGCGTAAGACCTACCTGCAACATTTTAAAGGAAAATATCCCCAAAATATAGCAAACAAATTCGGGTTGATTGAAATCGATTGGCATGGAACCCAACTGAATAATCCGGATTGGGATAATCCGGAATCCAGGTGTCTTTCCATGACGTTTGGGGATGTTGAGGCTACTGGTGACAATACCCTGAATATACACATCATGATGAATATGCATTGGGAGTCGGTTGAGTTCCAAATACCTTCTTACCAAGGTTTGGAATGGTATAGATCCATTGATACGTCATTGCCTAGTCCGATGGACATAGACACTAGCAAGAAAGAAGTAAAAGTAAAAGACTCATACCTGCTAACAGGCAGAAGTATAGTAACGCTCATATCCAAACCCACAAAAAAATAGTTTCTTACAAAAAAAATATCAATTATGAACAAACTTGATTTTCCTTTTTCTGATCTAATCGCAGGTACAATCGTATCTGTAAGTTTCCCTGAGGAATTTGATTCGCAAGGTTTTATCACACTTGAAACGGAAGACAAAAGAACTTTTGAAGTAAAAGTAACGTACGCTTGCTACGCAGAAATACTTCGCAATTTGGGAGAGCCATTTCAAGTTGCTCCCAACATGTCCGACATTTTGGTGGTGGGAAGAATTGTCCATGCTTATGGCCTGTTCTATCCTGAAGCTGATGGGTTTAAGTTTGAAGCCAAGCACCTCTTGTTGTTTGGGTTTGAAAAAGATAAATTAAGATTTGAAGATCAGGATTGGTGGATTAAGCAAATCCAACAGTTGCTTAATTTTTACCTGGAGGCCGAATTCAATCTTTCAGAAGGGAATGAAATCGACTGGTTGAACTACAGAACGGATCTTTCATCAGATGGTAAAAAGCAGGATGGGGTTCAAAATCTGGATACTATCTCAAGACTGATATACGGATTTGCAACAGCTTATATGATGACGGGTGATCCAAGAGCTTTGGAAGCAGCAGAAAAAGGCAGTGCATACATGCAACAACATTTCCGTCACCGAAACTCAACAGAAATGTTCTGTTATTGGTACAGTGAAATAGATATCCAAGCCAATGGAACTATGAAAAAACTGATTGGATCAGGCGCAGGTGGTAATGAAGGTGGAAACTCAATGCCTTGTTACGAACAGATTTATGCACTTGCTGGATTAACTCAAACATACCGGATTTCAGCAAATACGGAATTAATGGATGATATTAAAGGTACCATCACATTTTTGAACAGGTACTTTAAAGACCATGGACCTACTGGCGGATACTACTCGCACGTTGACCCAGTCACCTTCTCTCCATATGAAGAAACCCTTGGCATCAACAAAGCCAGAAAAAATTGGAACTCCATTGGTGACCATGCTCCCGCATACTTGATCAATTTGTACCTGGCTACAGGAGAAGAAGAGTATGCTGACTTTTTAGAAAGCACTTTTGACTTGATCTGCAAATATTTCCCTGACTACGGGTATAGTCCATTCATGAATGAAAAATTCTACAACGACTGGTCTCACGATTTGAGCTGGGGTATTCATCAGGGCAGATGTGTAGTTGGCCATAACCTAAAAGTAGCTTGGAACCTTACCAGGATGCAATCCCTTCGTCCAAAAGAAAGTTATAAGGAATTTGCTCACCAAATCGCCAATATCATCCCTACAGCAGGAGCTGACAATCAAAGAGGCGGATGGTACGACATGATGGAGCGAACACTTAAGAACGGTGAAGAAAAGTACAGATTGGTTTGGCACGATCGTAAGGCATGGTGGCAGCAAGAGCAAGGAATTCTTGCCTATTACATCATGGCCGGTGTTTATAATGACAACCCAGAATACCTAAAGCACGCCAGAATGGGCTCAGCTTTCTACAACGGCTGGTTCCTG
>CALRUV010000015.1:0-27006 GCA_943371455.1 Chitinophaga pinensis
GGTATGCCTCAAATTGAGGCGACAATATTTTTTTGATGGCATCAATATCTGAGAGGATTTCATCGGGTGACAGATTGATCACTAAGGGACAAATCTTGGTGCGTAAAAAATGGTCGGGACAGGAAGTTCCCATGGGTGCCAGGCGTTCAAGGTCATGTGAGTTGATGAATTGCAATACCCTTGCATCATCACTGAAATGACCGATCATATGTTTCTGAGAAGAACAAAATCCTCTGAGAATTGGCGCCAGCAAAGCAGCTTGTTTTTTTCTTTCTTCTTCAGTTAATGCTTTAATTTTTTCGCCTCCAAAAACTGCATTTTGTTTTGTTATTTCTGCTTCTATATAGTTAGCGCATGATTCAATTACATCAAGGGTGTTACAGTAGCTTTCATAAGCAGTATCGCCCCAGGTAAATAAACCATGTGAGCCAAGCATGATACCACGAATGCCCGGGTTTTCATCCAAAAAGGCTTTCAATTGTAAGCCAAGATCAAAGCCTGGTCTTTGCCAATCTACCCAGCCAATAGTACCCTTGAATAATTCCTGGGTGATCTTTTTTCCGTCTTTCGCTGCTGCAATAGCAATGGCAGCATCCGGATGCAGGTGATCGATATGTTTGAAAGGAAGAAAACCGTGTAAAGCCGTATCAATAGAAGGTGCGCGGGATGAAAGGTCATAGATACAATGGTTAAATAACGCAACCATTTCATCCTCCATCTCTATTCCCTGGTAAACTTTTTTTAAATTCAAGAGTCGATCCATGTACAATGCGGCAAGTCCATTTTTCTTTAAGGAACCAAGATCCCCACCACTTCCTTTTACCCACATCACTTCCGTATCTATGCCGGTCAAAGGATCCTGGGCCATGGCTTTACAGGAAGTATTGCCACCCCCATAATTGGTTAAACGCAAGTCGGCACCCAATAAATTGGAACGATAGATCAGTAAGGCAACTTCATCACCTTCCATACCGGCTGCTATTTTTTTATCCCACAAATAGCTTACATGTTTGTACTCTTTGGATTCATTCATCAACATCTTACAATAATCTTATTTAGGTAAAGAATTGCCATAGCCTACAATCATTACCGAAGCGATGATGGTAAGAATGCCCATAATTATGGTTCTATTGGTTTTACTGCTTACACCCTTCCATTCTTTTAAAATGATACCCCACATATTGGCAATTAAAATGATAAATGACATGTGCAAAATCCAGGAACTGGCGCCATTCCCCATTTTACTTTCTCCCATGCCATAGAAGAAAAACTGTAAAAACCAGGTAGTACCTGCGATTGCAGAAAAAACATAATTTTTGAGAAGTGGTGTTTCCTTGTTAGTATAATCACCAAATGATTTGTTTTTTGCATTGAGGATCATGCACCAAATAAAATTAGTGGTCAACCCTCCCCATAATATCACTATAAAAATAACATTGTTCTGGTAGAGAAAATTTCCTTCGCCTGGGTGTGTTAATTGCCAGTTTGCATTAGCCAGATCAGCCATGGGCTTTCCTGCTTCAATACCGAAATTGAAAAAAGCACTGAGGATACCGGAGATGGTTGCAATAACCAAACCTTTAACCAGACTGAATTCTTTTACACTTTCTTTTTTTTGTACTTCCGGCTGGCTTTTTTCTTTCATCATACCCGCTTTACCGCAAATAGCAATACCCAGCAAACAGACCAAAACGCCCGCCAATACCCATTGTCCGCCTGTATTTTGCAACATGAAACCAATGGTTTGGTTTTCTTTTCCGGTTGTTGGAACATACTGGTAATATATTGCCGGAATTAAGGAACCGAAAGCGGAACAGAATCCCAAAATCACAGAATTGCCCAGACTCATACCCAGGTAACGTACGCCTAATCCATACATCAGGCCACCAATGCCCCACAATAATCCCATCAAAAAAGTGGTGCCTAAGATTTGTGTAGAACAGTTTCGGATGATATCAGCAAAACCGGGTATGGTAAGATAAGCAGCAATAGGCGGAACAATCAGCCAGGAAAATAGGCCACCAACAATCCAGAAGCTTTCCCAATTCCAGCCCTTTACTTTTTTGTAGGGCATATAAAAACTTCCGGAAGCAAAGCCTCCGATAAAATGGAATATAACACCCAGGATAATGCCCATATGCAGTTGGTTTCTTATTGGCTAAGGATACAATTTAAGAAATTCAGGGATAAAGCTGCTATTAAATTGATTAAACCAACCAATAAAAAATACTGATCAACCTGGGCTAATTAATTACCTGTCAAATACAAGATAAAATGAAGGGGATTAGGCTTCTTCTGTATGGAGCGGATTTCTGCGGGATGGTATGATGGTTTGCTCATCTTCGCTTAGATAAACCCAGAAATCATAAAGCGCAAAAATATCACCCGGAACTTTCGGACCGTTATGCTCGCCATTACGGTCGTAAGAACCCAATAAATCGCCTGAATATTTAAGCTGATTAAGCTTCTCTTCGTGTGTTAACTGCTTAAAATTTTCAATAGTCATAGCCATATATTTGGGTGTCTTTTCAATCAATTATGCTGCAAACTAAATAGAAATTTGTCAAACAAAAAAAACGATTCTGTCAATCTTTCTTTATTAGTAGCAAGTTACCGCTCTTAGTTTAGTACAAACTAATCTTTAAAATTTGTAAGGGCTTTCAGCACTGTTACATCATTTTTGTTGGCTACTTCAAAATAACCTTCATTTCTCCAAATCTGTCTGGCCATCAAAATTTGCATTCTTTCCAAAATAATGGCTTTGTCCTTTCCAGCCACTCCGGCAAGTTGGATAGTATCTTTTTGGGCATAATTTGCTAGGCTTTGCCACTCTTTTTCGCCTGGCTTGAACTGATCAGCCATTTCACCAGGTGATTTTATTTTATTAAAATAGTTTCTATTGTTTATGTAATAATGGTAAACAAAACTATTCAGGGTTGATCTTAAATACAGTTTCATTAAAATGGTGCTTCGGTTGCTGGTATCAAATGGCACAAATATATCGGGGGTAATGCCACCGCCACCATAAACAATTCTACCGCCGGGTGTTCTGTAAGATTTACCTGTGGGTTTAGCGGTATCACCTTTTACCAGTTCTCCATTATGAAATCTTTCAGACAGTTCTTCCTCATACTGCTGTTTTCCATTAGCATAAGATTTCTGAATATTTCTGCCGAGTGGCGAATAATATCGGGCAATGGTTAAACGAACTGCACTGCCATCCGTAAGCTGAAACTGCTGTTGCACAAGTCCTTTACCAAATGACCTGCGACCAATGATGGTGGCCCTGTCCCAATCCTGCAAAGCCCCTGCCAATACCTCACTTGCCGATGCAGAGGTTTCATCAAGGAGTACGGTTAATTTACCTTTCTCAAACAAGCCATCTCTTTTACATCGGTATTCTTTTTTGTCAGTATGTTCTCCCACTGTATAAACGATCAGTTTATTATCGCTCAAAAATTCGTCGGCAATATCTGTGGCTTCCTTCATCAATCCGCCCCCATTGCCGCGAAGGTCGAGAATGAGTTGTTCCATCCCTGCTTTTTGAAGTTTCTCCAGGTTTTGCATGAATGCCTCATAGGTTCTTTCTGCAAATTTATTGATGCGCAGGTATCCGGTTTTAGGGGCAATCATGTAAGCGGCATCGATAGGTGATACCGGTATAACACCTCTGATGATCTGCACATCCTTGGTAGATGTTCCGCGAAGTATTTTTACTTTTACTTCCGTATTCATCGGTCCCCTTAATAATTTTCTGATATCATCAGGTTGTAATTTTTTTCCGGCTATAATGATGCTGTCATTCACTTTAATCAATTTATCACCTACCTGAACACCCGCTTTTTCAGATGGACCTTCTTTAATAACGTTTACCACATTAACCGTATCCTCCATCAATTGAAATTCAACACCAATACCCTGAAAATTACCCATCATTTCCTCATTCACTTCTTTCAGATCTTCCGAAGGTATAAATACAGAATGCGGGTCCAGATGTGCCAATAATTCTTCTGCTGCCAGCTGGTTAACAGTGTCTTCCGAAACCTTATCAACATATTTACCTTTGATCAATTCAACCAATTCCTGCAGGGATGTTCTTTTAGCAGTATTAAAGAACTTATTGCCCGCAGTCTTCCCTTTTAACTGATAACCGATCATCATACCTACCACCATAACAATGGCAAAAAGTAACGGCAACCAAACTTGCAATTTTTTACTACCCATAATTACGAATCTTGTTATTAATTCAAATCAGTGCAAATATCCAATTAATGTTGGAAAGCAGGGGTAAAGCTTTGAATTTTAGGATAAATGGCTATCGATTGCTAACAACAGCCAAATAATCCTTTGAATGCCCCTAAGTTCTTTCGATGAAACACATTGATAAGTTGTTATTATGTAACTTGCAATCGATTAAAGTATAACCTATGCCCAGTATATTGATTGCAGATAGTGGTGCTACCAAATGCGAATGGCGACTGGTGGAAGATGGTAAAAAAAAGACTATTATTACGCACGGGATCAGCCACTACTTTTTAAATAAAGAACAAATTAGCACCTTGCTTGTAAAAGAGTTGCTGCCAAAAATAAAAAACGCATCTATTAGTGCCATTCATTTTTACGGCACAGGCTTAAGCAATAAAGACAATGCCAGCATTGTTCGCAAAGTTTTAAAATCACTTTTTCCCAAAGCAGTAATAGAAGTTCAGACAGATTTACTGGCAGCCGCCCGTGCCTTATGTGGTAATGAAAAAGGCGTAGCCTGCATTTTGGGTACAGGCTCCAATTCCTGTTATTATGATGGTAAAAAAATTGTGAAAAATAGTCCCGGTTTGGGTTATGTGCTGGGCGATGAAGGAAGTGGCGCTTATTTAGGTAAGAAAGTAGTGCAATACTATTTGTATAAAACCTTCGACGAGGATATGATGTCGAGTTTCGAGAAACGTTTTGAGATCTCGCCCATAGAAATTCTTGACCATGTGTACAAACAACCGCTTGCCAACAGGTATCTTGCATCTTTTGCCATATTCCTCGCTGAGAACAGGGGGCATTATATGATTGAGAATATCATAGAAGATGGCCTGAATGATTTTTTCTTTACGCATTTATATAAATACAGGGAAAGCTGGACCATGCCGATTCATTTTATAGGCAGCATTGCATTTGGTTTCAGGGATGTTTTACAGGACCTTTGCAGCACTTATGAGCTGGAACTGGGGCAGGTATTAAAAACCCCCATGCAGGGTTTATTAGCCTATCACAAATAATGTATTGGTATGTCAGAATTTATTAAAGTAACAGAACAAACTTCCACTTACAGTCATTTGGAAAAAATGACCATCCCCGAATTATTACTGAATATCAATAAGGAAGATAAAACAGTTCCCTTTGCTGTGGAAAAAGCTATTCCTCAAATAGAAAGACTTGTATCTGTTATCAGTGATAAGATGCTGGCTGGTGGCAGGTTGTTTTATATTGGTGCAGGCACCAGTGGCAGATTGGGTATTGTGGATGCGAGTGAATGTCCCCCTACATTTGGTGTGCCTTATGGACTGGTTATAGGATTGATCGCAGGTGGCGAAAAAGCAATTACCCAGGCTGTTGAGTTTGCGGAAGACAGTACCGAAGAAAGCTGGAATGATTTACAAAAACATTTTGTGAGCGATAAGGATGTTGTAGTAGGTTTAGCGGCAAGTGGCACTACCCCTTATGTTATCAGTGCTTTAAAAAACTGTCGCAAAAAAGGCATCATCACCGGAAGCATCAGTTGTAACCCTCATTCGCCCGTATCTGCGGAAGCTGATTTTCCGGTGGAGGTTGTTGTGGGTCCGGAATTTGTAACAGGCAGCACCCGAATGAAAAGTGGTACAGCACAGAAACTGGTTTTAAATATGATCTCTACGGCTATCATGATCCAGCTGGGTAGAGTGGAAGACAATAAGATGGTGAACATGCAACTTAGTAATGTAAAGCTGGTTGATCGTGGCGTTAAGATGGTGATGGAGGGATTGAACCTAACTGACTACGAAAAAGCAAAAGATCTTTTATTGAAACATGGCAGTGTAAAAAAAGCGGTGGAAGCAGCTTCTGCCTGATAGATTTTTCTTATGCACAATATCGAACCTTTCTATAACTGGCGCCATATTTATATTGCTGAGGAAGATCCCCAATCTCCTTTTTACGGAAGAAAGTATAGCGAATTTGAATATTCGCAAACTGTTTACAACTATTATATCCATCCACAATGGGATGATTTTGGCTCCCGTACCTTGTATCTCAAAATCATTTATGTTGATTATGAACTTAATTTTTCTATCATAGAACTTTTGGGAGAATGGAATGATGCCATAGAAAATGATATCATGGAATTGAAGCGGGAAGTGATGGATCTTTTATATAAGCAAGGGATATATAAATATATTTTGATCGCAGAAAATGTACTTAATTTTCATAGCAGCGATAAAGAATATTACCAGGAATGGTATGATGAAGTAAGTGAGCAAAACGGATGGATTGTTGCACTTAATATGCCTGAATCAACCCAGCAGGATTTTAAAAAACGAAAACTCAATTACTATATTGAACTAATGGAATTGCCCGAATGGCGTGTATATAAGCCCTACCATCTTTTTAAGAAAATTGATGATGAGTTGGGGAGGAGGTTGGATCCATGAATGAATCAGCGGATAGGAGAATGCCAAAAATTGGCAAATACATAAAATCTGTTTAACTTAACTTTACTATTCATTTAGCTTAAAAAATATATCATTATGTCATTACCCGTAAACAATAAGAACAGCGGCAAACCTGGTAGTAAGGGACCGAAAGGCGCTGCGCAGGGTTCTAAATTTATTGCCAAACCCGGAACAAAAGCAACCGGCACAACCAAGAAACCGATTAAAACGGGTGGGTCGAGAGGGAGTTGAGGAAAAGAGAACAGAAGAACAGAAGAATGTCGAATATCGAATGTCGAAGTTTTCTTTTATTTAGATATTCGACATTTCCGCCTAGGCGGATTCGTTATTCGACATTCTTAAGTCTGTCTTCAATTGAAAGTCCAAACTTTCTTCTGGTATCAAGGGCGATATCATAGCCAGCGTCTGCATGGCGGATGACACCCATAGCTGGGTCATTTTTAAGTACACGACTCAGTCTTTTTGCTGCTGCATCTGTTCCATCAGCTACTATTACCATACCCGCATGGATACTGTATCCCATACCAACCCCACCACCATGGTGTAGGCTTACCCAACTGGCGCCGCCTGCTGTATTAATTAATGCATTTAGAACTGGCCAGTCGGCTACTGCATCCGATCCGTCTAACATGGCTTCGGTTTCCCTATTGGGTGAAGCCACTGATCCTGTATCCAGGTGATCTCTTCCTATAACGATAGGGGCTTTTACTTTCTTTGTTTTTACCAGTTCATTTAATGCCAATCCAGCTTTCTCGCGTTCTCCCTGGCCCAACCAACAGATTCTGGCAGGTAGCCCCTGGAATGCTATTTTTTCTTTGGCCATCTTCATCCAGCGTTGCAAACTTTTGTTCTCAGGAAATAGCTGGATGATCAATTCATCTGTTACAGCAATATCAGCAGGATCACCACTAAGGGCTGCCCATCTGAAAGGTCCCTTGCCTTCACAAAAAAGCGGTCGGATATAAGCCGGAACAAAACCAGGGAAGTCGAAAGCATTTTTCAAACCCCTTTCTTCTGCCCTTGCCCTAAGATTATTGCCGTAATCAAAAGTGATAGCGCCTCTTTGCCTTAATTCGAGCATGTATTCCACATGCAATTTCATACTATCGTAACTCAATGCTATATAGGCTACCGGATTTTTCTCTCGTAAATCATTGGCTGCCTCATTGGTTAAAGTATGCGGAATATATCCAATGAGCGGATCATGTGCCGAAGTCTGGTCTGTAAGAATATCCAAACGAATATTACGATCCAATAATCTTTGTAAAAGATTTACGGCATTACCTAAAACACCGATACTCAAAGCTTCTCCATTTTCTTTTGCCAGCAAAGCCCTATCAATAGCTTCATCCAAATCCAGAAACTTTAGGTCGAGGTATTTTGTTTCCAACCTTTTATCAATTCGCCATTCTTCCACCTCAGCAATTAGCGAAACACCGCCGCACATGCTAACGGATAAGGGTTGTGCGCCGCCCATGCCTCCCAATCCGGCAGAAACCGTTAAAGTGCCTTGTAAACTACCTCCAAAATGTTTATCGGCCACTGCAGCAAAGGTTTCATAGGTTCCCTGCACAATGCCCTGAGAGCCAATATAGATCCAGCTTCCTGCAGTCATCTGTCCATACATCATCAATCCTTTTTTCTCCAATTCGGTAAAATGTTCCCAGGTGGCCCATTTAGGCACTAATTGCGAATTGGAAATAAGAACCCGTGGCGCATCCGCATGTGTTTGTAATATGCCCACCGGCTTACCACTTTGAATTAGTAAGGTTTCGTCGTCATTCAAATCTTTCAAAGCTTTGATGATCAGGTCCAGGCTTTCAAAATTTCTGGCTGCCTTACCCCTGCCGCCATAAACAATAAGGTCTTCCGGCCTTTCCGCCACTTCCGGATCCAGGTTATTCAATAACATCCTGAGAGCCGCTTCCTGGATCCAGCCCTTGCATTGAAGGGTATTGCCAACAGGCGTTTTGTATTTGATGGGATCGTACTTTTTTGTTGCAATAGACATGGGGTAAGCGTATTATGTTTGATAACTTCGGGTAGAGTTAAAAGTTAAGAATTAATAATTAATAGTTGGATAGAAGAAATATTTGTAATTATCTCTAAAAGGTCAATTCTTCATAAGCGGCACGCAACTCATTGAGTGCGTGGTTATCACCGGCAATTTTGCAGGCTTCCATCCCCTTTTCATACCAGGAAATAGCAGCGTCGGTTTCTTCCAGTTTCTCTAGTAATTTGGCTAAGTGGTAATAGGAACCAATATAGTTGGGCGACTCGGTAAGAATTTCTTCAAACAAGTTTCTGGCAGCCTGATCATCCCCCATTTTCAGCCATTCCAGTGCTAAAGCATGACGCAAAAAATTGTCCTTCGGAGAAGCCTGGAGGAACTCTTTGATTTTAGTGATTCTGTCCATAGAACGAAGGTAAAGAAAACTTAGTTTGGGGTTTGGAGTTTGGAGTTTTAACAGGCTTTGACAAATAAATTAATGCCTAAAATTTTGTCACTCTTATTTCCTTGCTATATTTGCCAATAGTTGCATAAACAACTAATTTATCCCGGTATATAAAAAAGATGTTATGAAAATTCTGGTTTGTATCAGTAAAACGCCCGACACCACATCAAAGATTGCCTTTACAGAGGGTAATACAAAGTTTGATGAAGCAGGTGTTCAATGGATTCTCAACCCTTATGATGAGTGGTATGCTTTGGTGAGAGCCATTGAGCTGAAGGAAAAAGATCCCAGCACGATTATCCACCTGGTTTCTGTGGGTTTAGCAGACTATGACCCTATCATCCGCAAAGCATTGGCATTGGGTGGCGATGAGGCATTCCGCGTTAATGCTGCCAGTGGTGATAGCTATTATATTGCCGCTCAAATTGCAGACATAGCTAAAAAAGGAGCTTATGATCTCATTTTTACAGGGAAAGAGACCATTGATTATAATGGCTCATCCATTGCAGGTATGGTGGCAGAAATGTTAGACCTACCTTATATTTCTTTAGCAACATTATTTGAACTGAACGGAACCACAGCCCAGATTACCCGCGAAATTGAGGGTGGCGAAGAAGTGGCTGAACTAACCCTTCCGGCGGTAGTGAGCTGTCAGAAAGGAATGGCTGAACAACGAATCCCCAATATGCGCGGCATCATGGCAGCCAGAACAAAACCCTTACAGGTAATAGAACCTATGGCAGTTGATGCTTTAACATCCGTTCTCAGCTATGAACTTCCCCCAGCAAAAGCAGGGGTAAAATTGGTTAATCCGGATAATGTGGCTGAATTGGTGCGCTTATTACATGAGGAAGCGAAAGCGATATAGAGACAGTTTTGAGTTTTGAATTTTGAATTTTGAGTTTTTAAAAAATCTAAAATATTTATATGTCTGTTTTAATATTTATTGATCATACGGAAGGCCATGTTAAGAAAGCAAGTTTTGAAGTACTAACCTATGGTGCGAAACTGGCGGAACAAATGGGCACCAGTGCTGAAGCATTGTTATTGGGTACCGTTAATGATGATTTACCGGCATTGGGAAAATATGGTATTAAAAAAGTGCACCAGCTTGCTGCAGAATCATTGAATCAAATGGATGCGCAGGTTTATGCTTCCGTAATTGCCGAAGCGGTAAAGCTTGTGGGTGCAAATGTGTTGGTCTTTTCTCATAACCAAACAGGTAAAGCCATATCTGCCAGAGTTGCGGCCAGGCTTCATGCAGGAATTGTAAGTGGTGCTTGTGCATTGCCAGATACCAGCAATGGATTTACGGTTAAAAAAACAGTGTTTTCCGGAAAAGCATTTGCGCATATCAGTATCAGTTCTCCAATCAAAGTCATATCACTGAACCCCAATAGTTTTAAAACCATTGCAGGTGAAGGATTGGCAGAAATTAATGCTTTAAATATTCCTGTCCCGGCATCATCCGTTAAAATTACAGCGGTAAATAAAATTGTAGGTGAAGTGCCCTTAACAGAGGCCGATATTGTAGTAAGTGGTGGAAGAGGTTTAAAAGGACCAGAAAACTGGGGTATTTTATTAGACCTTGCCAAAGAATTGCAGGCAGGCACCGCTTGCAGCAGACCCGTAGGTGATGCACACTGGCGCCCGCATCATGAGCATGTTGGACAAACAGGTGTTCAAATCGCACCCAACTTATATTTCGCGTTGGGTATATCCGGTGCTATTCAACACCTTGCCGGTGTTAACAGAAGTAAAGTGATCGTAGTTATTAATAAAGACCCCGAAGCCCCTTTCTTTAAAGCCGCAGATTATGGCATTGTTGGCGACCTGTTTGAAGTGGTTCCCAAATTGACCGAAGAAATCAAAAAAATGAAAGCGTCGGCGTAGCCGAATGTCGAATATCGAACAGAAGAATGTCGAACGCCGAAGTATTGAATACTTCGGCGTTCGGCATTCGATATTCATCTGTTCGACATTCAAATACCTCTGTTCGATATTCTATTTTTCTCCCATCGCTTTATAATCCTCTCTTACCGGGTAAAAAACATCCAGTAACCTGCAATCTGTAATTGCCGTTCCAAAATGTTGGGCATTGGAAGGGATCACAATCATTTCACCAGGTCCAAATTGAATCGGCGTACCATCTACCGTTAATTCAAAAATACCTTCCAGCATAATGGATACTTGCTCGTTGTGGTGTGCATGTTCCGGTAATGTTTTGCCTGCTTCAATATCTACAAAAGAAAAAGTCATGTTTTCAGTATGCACAAAACGCGCCTTGAAGCCATCAATTAGATTTTTGGGTGCGATAGAAGAGATATCAATTTTAGACATATTCCTGATTTTTTTTCAAATTACGATAAGAAGGCCATAAAAAAAGCATCGGTAAATCCGATGCCTTTTGTAAAGTAGAAAATAAAATTATTTAGCGAAAATGTGTATAGCTAATTCAACATCTTTTGCAACATTACCAATACCATAATTTACGCCAAACAAAGTTCTGTCTAGGCTAAAGAAAGCCTGTGCGAAAAAACCTTTGTCATCAGAATTACGAATCATCGCTTTAAAGCTAACAGGTAATGAAACACCTTTCAAGTTAAGGGTTCCGGTAACATTTGCTTCACTATCGCTTGTATAACTTACACCGGAAATTTCATAGGTTGCTTCTGTAAATTTAGCTACATCAAAGAAATCTGCTGATTTCAGGTGACCATTCAATCTTTCCCCACCGCCAGCATCTGTTACTTTTATATTTGCTAGGTCAATTACAAATTTACCACCGGTAAGCTTTCCGCCATCAACCATTACAGAACCACTTTTGATAGGAAAGAATCCAGTATGGAAATCGTTTTTCTTAGAACCTACCCAATCAACCTTGCTTTTTTCTGCATTTACGGTTAAAGTAGAAGCAGCGGATTTTTCAGAAGAAGCCGTAAAAGCGAATGTTCCGGCCAGAAATGCGATCCCTGTTAATGCGTAAAGAATTTTTTTCATGTGTTTTTTTTTGATTTCGATTAAATATAAAACGGATGATAAAAATAAAAGAATTAAAGTTATAACAATAATAAACTACTGTTAATTATGAATTGCCTATTCACTTATCTTCGCAAAAACATATTCCCGCATGAATCTTCACGAATACCAATCAAAGGAATTATTAAAAAAATACCATGTACCTGTTCAGGAAGGCATAGCAGTAGACACTGTTATGGCAGCAGAAGACGCTTACAGACAGATTAAAACCCAAACAGGCAATAGTTTTGCGGTTATTAAGGCCCAAATTCATGCCGGAGGAAGAGGAAAAGGTAAAATTACCGGTTCTGAACAGAGAGGTGTTGCTGTAGGTAAGAGCCTGGAAGATGTAACCACCATCGCTAAAAACATCCTGGGAGGTACTTTAGTTACCATTCAAACAGGTGCAGAAGGCAAGAAAGTGAATAAAATATTAGTAGCGCAGGATGTTTATTACCCTGGCCCAAACCCTGTTAAAGAGTTTTACTTATCCATTCTTTTAGACCGTGCCAAAGGCATGAATGTAGTGATGTATAGTACTGAAGGTGGTATGGATATTGAAGAAGTGGCACACAATACTCCAGAGAAAATATTTAAGGAGTGGATTCACCCCGGTGGCGGATTGCAGGGCTTTCAGGCTAGAAAAATTGCCTTCAACCTTGGCTTGAGTGGGGAATCTTTCAAGAACTGTGTAAAATTTGTCACCAACCTCTACAATGCCTATGTAGGATTGGATTGCAGCATGTTGGAAATTAATCCTTTGTTCAAAACCAGTGATGATAAAATTATTGCCGTTGACTGTAAAATGAATATTGATGATAATTCGCTGATGCGTCATCCGGATATTGCGGCTTTAAGAGATGTAACAGAAGAAGACCCTACAGAAGTAGAAGCTGGTCAGTATAACCTAAACTTTGTAAAGCTGGATGGTAATGTTGGCTGTATGGTAAATGGCGCAGGATTGGCCATGGCAACCATGGATATGATCAAATTAAGTGGTGGCGAACCTGCTAATTTCCTGGATGTAGGCGGTTCGGCAAATGCACAAACAGTGGAAGCCGGCTTTCGTATCATCTTAAAAGATCCCAATGTGAAAGCAATCCTGATCAATATTTTTGGTGGAATTGTAAGGTGCGACCGTGTGGCTGCAGGTGTTATTGAAGCATTTAATAAACTGGGCAATATCCATATCCCTATCATTGTTAGGTTACAGGGTACCAATGCGGTAGAAGCCAAAAAATTAATTGATGAGAGTGGCTTGAAAGTACAATCTGCTATTCAGTTAAGTGAAGCCGCTGCTTTGGTAAAGCAGGCTGTTGCATAAATAATTGCGAATGAAATTTTAAAAATCCGCCTGAATTTTCAGGTGGATTTTTTATTTTCTATCCACTCCTATTTTTTTTCTAAATACAAAACCATCAGCAGTAATACCCTGCACGGTGATGGAATAAGTTGCAGGAGCATCTGCCGTATAAAAGGAAATAGATGATTTACCCAACGCATCCGTAACCCCATCGCCATACCAATAAATATGCTTTCTACTATCGGGTATTTTTGACAGGCGATTTTCTTTTATGGCATAATCCGGATGTTCAAATTTTTCCGGTACCTGAAATCCTTTCACCAGAAAATTGCGCATGCCATTGGTTTTAGTGGGATCATCAAAAAGCATGGTAGAACGTGTATTCACAATGATAACGCCATTACCTCCTCTCGTACCAAACATGGCCGATTCAGAACCTGTTAGCACTTCTATAAAATCAACGGTTGCCGGGTCGATCCGATTTAGTGCCATCAACAAAGGACTCGGTTCTGAGCCCGAAAGCTTATCCAATGTATCAGAAGGAATGGGCACACCATCCACTACCAGCAGGGGTTCTGTTTGTGGACCAGTTCCAAAAGAATTCCCTCCTGTAACCGTTACATAACCATTACGTAAATGAATACCAGGCACACGGAATATCGCATTTCCCAAACTGCCATTACCTGCTCTTTGTAAAAGCTCTGTAGGAATTACTTTTGAAAAAAGGCTCATGCGTTTCTTTACATCATAACCTGGATCTTTTTTTACATACCCTCTTACAGTTACATCAGTAAGCCATTCCTTGCCCCTTCTTTGTAATACAGTATCACTGGCAATTTGCATGACCAACTTTTTTCTTACTGCTGTTATATCTTCCCATTCAAAATACTGTTTAAGATCAGCCGGCGTTTTAACTGCAGGTATTTTTAACATCGTATCCAGTTGTATTTTGGAGGGGATCAATATGCCGGAGGGTTCTGTTACCTGAAGATTAAATTTTGTCTGATCATAATAAGCAACCAAAGGAAAGTTAAAACCGCCTTTTTCATCAGTAGTATCAGAAACAAATAATTTTGATTTCATATCACCAAAAAGGGTCACAATTTTTTTAACCAGTGGCCTGCTCCTGCCATCAATCACCCTACCCTTAATATATAAGCTACTGTCTTCTTTTTGTTGACCATACAAATACTTTGGCTCTTTAATTTTTGCAAGAATTTCATCTTCCATTCCTTTATAGTCTGCGAGTAAAAAAAGGTCTTTGTCGTTTGCTGTAAGTGATTGAAAAATGGCTTCATTTGAAAGCCCCCCATTTTGCAACACTACTTCCTTTGCGCTGTCTTCCACCGTTATACTGAATGCGGCAGTTATTGGTTTTTGATTGGCATTATTTATTTCCAGTGAGAGGTTAACTTTTTCCCTGGCTGTATATTTTTGCTTTTCTGCTACCAATTTAATTACCGGTTCATTGCCTTCTATAAACAAACTTCTCTTACTGAGTAAGTTTCTGTTTTCATCAAATAAGAAAAACTGAGCTATTCCTTTAGGAAAACGGTATTCAGGTAAAATCACTTCATAAGATCCCTTTCCAAAACTTGAGAAACAGAGACTGTCGCCCGAAATTCCCAGTAAATAAGTAAGCTTATCGCGCCTGTAAAGGGAATCCTCTAGTACTATTCTTAATTTTCTGATGCCATTATTTTCTAAGAGTGCTAATTGTGCAGCAAACATGTTTACTGGTGGCACATGGTAAACCATATCTGGTTTACCAGCTTTAACCATGTGTACTTGGTATTGACTATAGCTAAAACAGAAAAAACTAACTTTAGCCAGTCCCCCATTATTGGTTGTAAATCTTGCCACTATAGAATCGCGGTTATCTTTGATGAAACCACTGCCTGTATAGGGATTGCCATTCATTTGTGTAGCTTTGATAGCCAGCAATGTTGTTGCACCACCGATAACTGTGCCACCTTCCGGATGAATGCTTACTAAAAGTGAATCCTTAAATCTATCTAGATCGATATTATTTGCTTTAGGGTTTCTATTTTTTTCAGGATCAGGCTTTAAAGAATTAATCAGGTAAATTGGTTGAATGCCGAAAACAGGTTCTTTACCTGCTGTAGAATTTGCGGTATAAGCCCTTAACCAATAGTGACCGGAAGCTAGTGTATCAGGGAGCAGAAAACTACCATCGGTTTTGAAAGCAGCAGCATGCAGCATACATTGGTTAACAATATGGTCTTGCGCATCAACCATATCAACAAAAAGTATATTGCTTTTTCCAGTTAACTTTTTAGAAACCCGATCTTGAACAAATGCTTTGAACCACACAATGTCACCTACCGCATAAACCTGCTTATTGGTAAATACCTGAAATCTCTCGTCAGAACTATTTCGCAGTTCAGCAATAAAACGCCCTGCGAGAGAATCCAGCATAGCCAAAGGGCTTTGTTGTGCGATACCCAAGAGGCTTGCAAAAACAAAGACAATAATTAAATAAGTTTTTTTATGAAACATGGCAATTGGATAGCACAACTGTGAGAACTACTTATTGGTGCGCCCAATAATCTACAACGGTTACCTTGTCAATATTAGGACCAGCAACATCTGTAAATGCTTTGTGAGCAGGATGTATCAGGTATGCATCCCTATCTTTTTCATCATTAAATGTTAGAAAGAAACAATGAGTTAGGCCCAGGTTTAATTTTTCGGGACTATTATTTACACCCCATTCATACCCTTTGATGAGGGAGATCTTTGCAGGTAGTCCGCGAAAAAGGTCCTCCATTTTTTTTACATCCGGTGCCGATACATTGTCTTTAAATTTAAAAAGGACCACATGCCTTAATACAGATTGATTGGCAGTTTTAGTAGTACCTGCATTCTGTGCTTTTGACTGGATGGAATAGAAACAACATAAACAGGCAATGAATAGTATTTTACGCATAATCTTTGTTTTGCTAAATCTACAACAAAGTTCCCTTCCCCTGTTGATCGGGGGGCAGTAATTTAACTTCGGTAACGGGACTAAAAGTATAGCGCAGACCCGTTTTCATTTCTACACATTCAAATCTTTTTACACGCCTCGGGCCTTTTTGAAAAATCTTTCCATTTGCTGTTTGAAAAAAAGCGCCTTCCTTTATTTCTACCATCGTATAAACGCCTTCCTTTTTTGTTGCATCATATTTACGTAGCACCAGTAATAAATCAGTTTCTCCATTGGCAGTTGCAGCCGGGTTTCGGATGGACTTTTGTAATGCTTTTTCAATATCAGCCGGGAAGATCTTTTCTTCAACAAAATCTATGAGCAACTTGCTATAAACCTGTTTCCATTCCTTACCATGGGCTTCTACCCTGTTTTTGTGTAATTCAAAGGTTAAAAGATGCGCTAGCTCGTGTAATAAAGTAATCAGGAATTCATAAGGGTTCATATTCCCGTTAACACTAATGCGGTGATTGCCGCCCATACCGGTATGCCTGTAATCGCCCAAAACCGATTTTCTTTGTTTGGTGATAGTGAGGTGTACTTTGTAATGGTGAATATATTGCACCACTTTCTCAAAACTACCTTTGGGCAGGTATGCGGAAAGCGCTTGCATGGGATGTTCGGATACCGGCATTATTGCTTTGGCTTCAGCTGTAATAAAATCTTCACCTCAATCCAGGTATAGAATATATAAATGCCCATGCCAACAAAAACAGCATTCACACTCCTGTGATCCCCTGCAGCCAATAAATAAACCATTGCAGATCCTGCTAAGCCGAATAGTTTAAGAAATGTGCCCGCCATTACCCCTCTTATTACTGCCGAAGGGTTGGGATTATTCATATTTTTCTGCTGGAAATAGATATTCAAATAGGTAAATACAAATATGATGAGATTGGCACCCTCTGCCACCACCCAGTTAATCTTGTACGCTTCTAACCTTACATTCAATATGGATAACAAAGCACTGATCAGTATAAATAACCCCACTAATCGCATATATTTTTTACCATTTTCCTGTGCCATACTATTTTTTTGTTGTGTCTTTAAACACTTTATAAAGCATACCTATCAATAAAACCAAAGGAAATAACCAGATAAAAATCGGCAATCCGTTCAGGATTTTATGATCTAACCAATAACCTAGATAAACTGCCAAACCTAAACCCACTGCCAGTTGCGCAGCATATCCTGCATATTGCATCAATGGATCACGGGCATCTTTTTTCATTCTGGCTTAATCGCTGGACGTTTCGGTTTTGGGTAAAACTGCCGGTATGGTATCCAATTGTGCCGGCGCATTACCAGATAACACCTTTTTAACGCCTTCCAGGTATTGTTCCTTATAAAAGATGGCTCGCTCCAACGAATCGGTTCTAATTTTCAATACCTGCAAAGCCGACCTGCTTTCCCTGGTTCCATAGCCTGGTATATAATATTTGAGGGGTGAAAAGGCAATTAAGGCAATGGTTAGCCCTACCAAAAGAACAAAAACAGTACTCAAAGCTATATAAACACTTAAACGGGAAAGTCGAAAAGTGACCACTTCCTCATAGGTATCGTCATTCATCACTACTAGCCTGTAACTATTTCGTAGTCTTTTAAGGGTATTATTGATTTCTAGATTGGCCATTTTGTTAAATCAGGTTAAAGGTAACAATGAATCTGCTTTTCGCCATCCCCATTTAAGAAATAACTGTATTTTTAAACTCATTTTATGTACCTGATGAAGTTAAGAACATACGAACGGCGTTTAATAGAAAGGATTGTGCTGCAAACCTGTATTTTTTTGTTGATCTTATTACAAACGGGTATGGCTCAACCCAATCTTTCATTTGAAATTAAGAAACCTAAAAAATACGAGAGTCGATCCCTTCCTTCTGAAAAAAGTGCCAGCTCAAATTTCCCTGCTCCCAAAAGATTTTATAACAATACCGTAAGCAGATTCAATTATTTTTTTAATGCCAATACCATCATGAATGGTATCATTGATTCAGCCAAAGGATTATATAAAGAAGACTATACACAACTCCTTACATTTTACAATTACAGTTTAGACCAAACTGCCAACGGCGAAATAGATACCATCATTTATAAATGCACTGCAGGTATTTTGCTCCATGATTTAAGAAGTGATTGGGTAGATAAACTTTACCTGTTAATGGGAAAGGCATTTTTATACCGCAAGGATTTTGATTCAGCCTCCAATGTTTTCCAATACATCAATTACGCATTTGCACCAAAAGATAATGGGTATGATATTCCAATTGGCAGCAATGCCAGTAATACCAAAGGTATTTTCACTATTGCAACCCGTGAAAATCCGAGCTTATGGAAAAAACTCATGAGTTTTCCACCCAGTAGAAATGATAGTTATTTATTGCAGGTTAGAACTTATATAGAACAGGATCTGCTAGTAGAAGCCTCCAGTTTGCTGGAACTAGTTCGAACAGACCCTAATTTTCCGCCACGCTTACAAAAAGATATGGAGGAAATGTATGCTTATATGCTTTACAAACAAAAGAGCTATGGGCCTGCTGCTGATCATCTGCTAAAAGCTTTGGGCAATCAGGAAACCAAATTTGAAACGGCGAGATGGGAATACCTGGCAGGACAAATGTACCAGCTCGCAGGCAAAGACTCATTAGCAATACTATTGTTTAACAGATCCATCCTGCATACCAATGACCCTCTAATGGAAGTATATGCTAGATTGAATGTAGTTAGCATGGCTGCGGGAAGACAGGAAAATGCATTGCAGAAAAACCTGGATGAGCTTTTGAAGATGGCCAAAAAAGACAAGTATGAAATACATCGCGATATTATATATTATGCAGCAGCAGAATTGGAATTAAAACGTAAGAATTATACAGCAGCTCAGGACCATTTGCTGAAAAGCATAAAATATAATGTAGATAACCCCGAACAAAGAGAAAAAAGTTTCCTTTTGCTAGGAGATCTTAATTACAATAGAAAAAAATATTCCTTCTCCCACCAATATTACGATAGCATACAGGTTGCTTTAATAGCAGAGAAAGACCAACAAAGAGTAAATGAAAGAAAACCTGCTTTAAAAATTATTAGTGAAAATGAAGCAAGCATCAATCGGGAAGATAGCTTACAGAAAGTATCAGAAATGCCCGAAGCCGAAAGAACTGCCTATCTCAGCAAATTATTGAAACAAATGAGGAAAGAGCTTGGATTAAAGGATAGTCCGGATCAACCCTTATCCTTTGGTAATACGCTGGCTGCTGGTAATAATGTGATTGCTCAACAGGATATGTTCAGCAGTGGCATGAAAGAATTTTATTTTCAAAACACCTCCATTAAAGCTAAAGGTCTATCAGATTTCAGGTCTGCATGGGGTAACAGACCCAATGTTGATAATTGGAGAAGACAATCGGCGGTGAATAGTTCCTTACAAACCATTTCTGCAAATGCACCCCAGGATAAAACAGCAATTAGTGCCGCTGCATCAAAGGAAGAGAAAGCAAAGGAGTTAACCTTGGCATCCTTAGAAAAAGACATCCCATTAAGTATTCCACAAAAAGACAGTTCCAACAGGTCTATCATGGAAGCCTTATTAGGTAATGCCAATGTATTTCAAAACCAACTCGAAGACTTCCCCTCTGCCATTGAGATGTATGAAGAACTCATGAGGCGTTTTCCGGAAAGCGCAGAAGTGGAGCAATCATTATATAACCTTGTGTATTGTTACCGCAAAAATGGACAACTGGAAAAATCAGATTCTATTGCCAATCAATTAAAAAATTCTTACCCGTCAGGCAAAATGACTACCCAGCTTAAAAAAGCTGCAAAGCCGAAGTTGGAAAAAAAGAATGACCCGGTAGAAAAGCAATATGAAAATATTTATGGCATGTTCCTTGCAGGAAGATTTGATGAAGCAAAAGAAGCAAAATTACTGGCAGATAAACAATATGGCAATACCTACTGGACCCCGCAATTACTTTATATTGAATCTATCTACTACATCAAACAAAAAGATGACACTACCGCCATTCAAAAATTACAAAGTATTGAACAACTTTTTGCCAATACACCTTTAGCAGATAAAGCAACTACGATGATAGATGTTTTGCAAAGACGTTCACAAATAGAATCTTACCTAACCAACCTTACCATTGAAAAACCGGAAGAATTAACTGAAAGAAGAGTGGATCTTTATAGTACCAATACTTTGGCTGCTGCAAATCTTACTGTATTAGATTCTGCTAAGACACCCAAAAAACTTGAACTGGTTAAGAAAGAACTGATAGATATCACAGATACAAAAACCATTTCTACGGCTGCTGTTATTAAGAAAGAACCCTTATCTCAAATTCCCAAACTGCCTTTACAAAAAGTGCAATTGGAAAATACGGTTTTCGGGCAGCCGGTGAATGACAATAACTATGTATTCAATGCCGCAGATACCCAATATGTTGTGGTGGTATTGGATAAAGTAGACCCCATTTTTATAACAGAAGGCAGAAATGCCTTTAACCGTTATAACCAGGAAACCTATTCCGGACAAAACCTAACCATCAGTACCCGAAAGATCAATAATCAGTTCCAGTTTCTGATGGTTGGACCTTTTGTAAACGCCCAGGGAGCAATGAATTATATAGACAGAACAAGGCCGCTTGCCAAATCCAGGATTATTCCATGGCTAACAGCAGACAAATACAGCTTTATGATGATCAGTAATTTCAACATGAATATTTTACTGAAAAAAGATGATGTGGATGGTTACCATACTTTTATTCAACAGGTATTCCCTGATAAATTTTAATAGTTCTTAACAGACACTTGAAATACTCTTTTTAAGTTTTATATTGTACTAATATGACTACCCAAAAATCAGACATGACCAAACCGGTAAGGATATTCTGGCGCATTTTTTTTGGTGGATTTGCTTTCGTTTTATTATTCATCCTGTTGATCAATCTAGGATGGATTGGTGATATGCCCTCTATTGATGATATTGAAAACCCTTCTGCATCGCAGGCTAGTCAGGTTTATGCAGATGACGGAACACCCATGGGTAAATATTATATTGAAGACCGGGTAGATGTATTGAATAAGGATATTAGCAAACATGTTATCAATGCACTTGTTGCAACAGAAGATAAAAGATTTTATGACCATAGCGGTATTGATGGTTTTTCATTAATGCGTGCCCTGTTTTACCTGGGCAGTGATGGCGGTGCCAGTACCATTACCATGCAAACAGCTAAAAATTTATTTACAGAGAATTGGGGCACCAAAAATTTTTTACTTAGAGGAATTCAAAAATTAAAAGAAGCCATTATAGCCATAAAGCTGGAGCGTAATTTTACAAAGGAAGAAATACTAACCCTGTATTTAAACACAGTTGCTTTTAGTAACAATGTTTTTGGTATCAGGAATGCTTCTACCACTTTTTTTCAAAAAGAACCCGACAGATTAAATGTGGAAGAAGCCGCTGTTTTGGTGGGGATGATCAATGCACCTGGCATTTACAATCCTTTAACCAACCCTAAACGCTCACTAGACAGGCGCAACCTTGTATTGAACCGGATGGTAACCATGGATTACCTCACTGCACCTGAAGCAGACCTTCTGAAAAGAAAGCCCATTGAAACCAATTACAAAAAACTCAATGAAAACAATGGTCTTGGCCCCTATTTCAGAATGATATTAGGTGAGGATATGAAAAAATGGTGCAAAGAGCATACCAAAAATAATGGTGATAAATACAACCTGTACAGAGATGGACTAAAAATTTATACTACCATCAATCCACGCATGCAGATGTATGCAGAAGAAGCAGTTGCCAAGCATATGAGTTATATGCAAAAGCTGTTAAACACCCAGGATAACATCAAAAAAGGAACTGTTTGGAAAGGATATGAATATGTGTTGGAAGCTGCTGCCAAACAAAGTGACCGCTGGCGAAACCTGAAAAAAGAAGGATTAGATGATGAAGAAATTCGTAAAACCTTTGACCAGAAAATCAATATGCATGTATTTGCCTGGAATAATACAAGAGGTAAAGACACTGCAATAACTCCTTATGATTCTATTAAATATCACCGCCAAATGTTGCAAACAGGCTTCATGGTTATGAACCCCTTGGATGGACAGATCAAAGCTTGGGTGGGTGGAATTGATTTCAAGACTTTTAAATATGATCACGCCAATATCAATACCAAAAGGCAGGTTGGATCTACCATGAAACCTTTGCTGTATAGTTTGGCAATTGAAGAAGCAGGATTTACACCAAATACCACTGTTTATGATAACCAGCAGAGTTTTGGAGGTTATGGTATGGTACCTGCAACCAGTAAGACCTGCACAGGCACTGCCATGCCCATGGCTTTAGCTTTGGCGAAATCTAGAAACTGTGCTACTGCTTATGTTTTAAAGCAATTAGATAATAATGGAAATGATGGTGCTAAAAGACTGATTGATTTTTTACGAAAGTGTGATTTTAAATCAACCATTCCTGCTTACCCTTCCATTGGCATTGGTGCCTGTGAAATTTCATTAATTGAAATGATGCAGGGGTATAGCATGTTTCCGGGAAGAGGCTTTAACTCAAAGCCCATGTATATTACCAGAATTGAGGATAGAAACGGAAATGTATTGGCAAATTTTACACCAACCCGTAAAGAGATTATCAGTGATGTAACTGCTTATTCCATGATAAAAATGATGCAAGGTGTGCTTTTATTTGGAACCGGCGCAGGCATCTGGAGTTATATTCCAGGAGGCTTGGAAGTAGCAGGAAAAACAGGAACCACCAATGATAATAGTGACGCCTGGTTTATTGGCTATACCCCGCAATTACTTGCAGGAGGCTGGGTAGGAGCTGATGACAGATTTATCAGATTCAGTACTACAAGTAAAAATGGAGAAGGCGGCAGGGCTGCTATGCCTATCTGGGGTTATTTTATGGATAAGGCAGCGGCAGATCCTAATTGTGGTATTGATGCCCAACTCACATTTGTGAAACCGGATGATATGTCTGACATACAGATAGACTATAGCAATATCCCCGTAGGAAATGGAGAAGATAGTGAAGATGGTACCGGAAAATCGAGCGACTATGAAATTCCAAAGGATTTAAAAGAAGATGAGCTATTGCCGGCAGAATCAGAATTAATTATAGAAGAACCAAAGAAACCACTCATCAACCCCAAACAAGGCGATTCAAAAGACCCTAAAAATCAGTCCGAAAAACCAGTTGTTGCACCTGCAACAGTCAATCCAGAAAAAAAACCTAAAATTCCGATGCCTCCTCCTACAAAAAAGCCGGAAACAACCAACAGGTAGGGGATTTTTAATGATGCGAATCAATTTATATAATTGAAATTTTACGAAATAGAAAAATGCAATAAACATAATAGAACAATTTGAATGTTGATTACCAATTTCATTTTACCCTCCTATATGATTTAAATCTTTATAAATATATACCCGCGAATTATGCAACCCCGTTGGGGTCGTCTGCATGTAACATCTATTCTTGCTATAAATATGGGACCCCATCGGGGTCAACATAATCCTGAAGGGATTAAATAATTATAGCAACACGCATTCCCAAATGAATTGTCCGACCCAAAAGGGGTCGTATCAATGTTGCATTATTTCATCATTTAAACATAAGACCCTTTCCGGGTCTATTAATCATGAACGGTTTAAATGATAATAACATCATGACACCCTAATAATGCAACCCCGTTGGGGTCGTCTGCATGTAACATCTATTCTTTCTATAAATATGGGACCCCATCGGGGTCAACATAATCCTGAAGGGATCAAATAATTATAGCAACACGCATTCCCAAAGGGGTCGTATCAATGTCGCATTATTTCATCATTTGAACATAAAACCCTTTCCGGGTCTATTAATCCTGAACGGATTATATGATAATAACATCATGACACCCTAATAATGCAACCCCGTTGGGGTCGTCTGCATGTAACATCTATTCTTGCTATAAATATGGGACCCCATCGGGGTCAACATAATCCTGAAGGGATTAAATAATTATAGCAACACGCATTCCCAAAGGGGTCGTATCAATGTCGCATTATTTCATCATTTAAACATAAGACCCTTTCAGGGTGTATGTGATCCCGAAGGGATTAAATGCTTATAATAAAATAAACTCCAATGAATAGACCGACCCCAAAGGGGTCGTATGCGTCTGGCATGAATTCATTTTATGTTAATAAGACCCATTTGGGGTCTTATCAAAAGATATAAAGGATTCCCCTCGTGCGCATCGTTATTCTAAAAATTCAAATAAATATTCATCTTTATATTCAACCATAAATTTGTTTAAAAACTCTTTGTACTCATCTTGAAATGTCTGTTTCATATGATGCTCTTTTTGCTTACTGATATAGGTAATTACATTATCTAAAGCTGAATGACTGTATGAAAAGGCACCATAACCCTCCTGCCATTGAAATTTTGATTTTGTAAACTTTTTTTCTTTGATGAATTCATTGGATGACTTCTTAATTTCCCTTACCAGATCCGACAAACAACAAGATGGCCTCATACCAATAAAAAAGTGAATGTGATCAGGCATACCATTTATAGCAAGCATTTTCTGTTCCTTATTTTTCACTATGCCAGATATATATTTATATAACTCTTCTTCCCAGTCAGGTTGAATGGAACTTTCTCTGCCTTTAACTGCAAATACTACCTGAATATATATTTGTGAAAATGTACCCGACATCTATTTATCAATTACTGTTATTTGAATTTAGTATTATTTCTAAAATAAATCAATTATCACATGCCCCTCCCATTCCAGTTGAGATTTAGTGAAAATTGGTGGTAGGTATTCGATTGGTAAAATCCAGTGGCATACCTGATATGGAATTTCTTCAGAAAAAATCCTGTTCCCAAAGACAATCCATTCAATCCACTTGAAATATTATACCCATTGAGGTCTACTCTGCGCTGAAAATTATAGCCGGAATAAATTTCCATCTGACTACCCAGAAATACTTTGGCTGAAATTACTATATGAGAAAAAATCTTTTGCAACGTATTGTTATTGGCATAACCATTTTCACCTTCAGCTGCTCGAAAACTGGTGTCATTATAAAAAGTATTGAAAGCCTGTAATTGATGCGCTGTAAGAGAGAACTGAAAAGGTGCATTTTCCAATCGCTTGGTAATACCCGCTTGTATATCAAAAGGAAGTTCTGCTTTTCTGCTATTGCCATCATAAGTGGTTAATTGGGTTCCCATATTTTTTACAACCACACTTGCCTGCCATTGATGAAGTGAGTCATAATAAGTTAAACCAAGATCAAATGCCAGTCCGGAAGATCTGTATTGACCATAATTTGACTGGATATATTTCATGGTAAGACCATAACGAAACTTTTCATGGTATTTTCTGGAAGCCATCCATTGCACCACGTAGTCTACCGGACGAAAACTTCCTAAAATATTTCCAGCTGCATCTGTTTGTGTTAGGGTACCATAATCAAAATAGTTAATGCCAATAGCCATATTTGTGTTCAGGTCTTCCAGGCGATAAGCTGAAGTGAGACTATAATTCCTGATTCCCGCAAGAAATGAATTAAAAGATGTATTTACCTGCTGATGCATTTCATCTTTTAGCATGGATGGATTATGAAAACTCATACCCACATCCTTATTGATATCAGAAATATTGATCCCTCCCAATGCCGAAGTCTGGGCTGTATTAGGCATCGTTATAAAATGGAAAACAGCTTTTCCTCCCAGTGTTTGGGCATCAGCACCCACATAAATGAGGCATAATATGTAGAGGATGAATCGATGCATAGTTTAAAGACATTTCAAAACTAAGCAACTAAGGGGATGAACGCTTATAAAAAAAGTCCCCCTAATTTGGTGGACCTCTAATTCACTTTAAATGCTTTTTGCCTTATACCAAAGCCAGATCTATCACCTGCTGCATTGTTTTCACATAATGAAAAACAACCCCTTTGATAAAAGCACCATCAATTTCGTTCACATCCTTTTCGTTCTGTGAGCAAAGAATGATTTCTTTGAGTCCGGCCCTTTTGGCTGCCAGGATTTTTTCTTTAATACCCCCAACAGGTAGCACCTGACCCCGCAAAGTAATTTCTCCTGTCATAGCCAGAAAAGGCTTTACTTTTCTACCTGTAAAAGCAGAAGTTAATGAAGTAAGCATGGTGATACCCGCACTGGGTCCATCTTTTGGCACAGCACCTTCCGGCACATGGATATGTATATTCTTTTTTGAAAATTCTTCCGGATCCACACCCAGCTTTTTAGCGTTGGCTTGTAAATAGCTTAAGGCAGTGGAAGCGCTTTCTTTCATTACATTCCCCAGGTTACCTGTAAGCTTGAGTTCGCCTTTTCCATCACCCAAAATTGTTTCTATAAAAAGTATGTCGCCACCAACATATGTCCAGGCCAGACCTACAGCCACGCCAGGCATATTGGCTGTTTTATAGATCTCATTACTATAGCGCGACTGGCCCAGTATTTTTTCCACATCGATACCAGTAACGGTTGAT
>CALRUV010000016.1:0-26878 GCA_943371455.1 Chitinophaga pinensis
CTATGGATCCCTTATCCGATACGGCCAATCCTGTCTATGCTGCCATGAAAAACATGGGTGGTATAAGGATTGTTAACAAAACCATGGTGGAAGTTAAAGAAGACCTTGAAAAGGGGAGAATCACTGCCGTTATCAAAATAGATCAGTCAGGTAAAACCAATCAGCCTTATAGTATCAACCTAACAAGTTCTGAAGCGGTAGCACCGCAAAATTTACAGGTACTTCAGTCATTATTGAATGCACTGATCGCGGGTATTAATCAGCAGTCATACCAGGATGCGCCAACTATAGCAGTGATCAATAAAACCATTACTCAGGTACCTGGAAGAATTTATCGAACCATAGATTTTATTTTACCTGGCCAGCTTGGATTCTCATTGCTTAGTTCAGGGGTTTTTGGGGTGGCTTTCCTTTTTTTTAACCTAAGGCAGCAATTAGTTTTGAAAAGGTTTTATGCAACACCCATCAAAAGGTCTTATATCGTATTGGGTGAAACCTTCAGCAGGGTTATTTTCCAAATGCTTACTTCCATTATAGTGATCGGTGTTGGACATTTTGCATTCAATTTTACGCTGGTAAATGGCTTTCAAACATTCATGGAAATCATGTTGCTCAGTTTTATTGCGCTTATTTTGTTCATGGGGTTTGGCTTTATTGTAAGCAGTCTCGCAAAAACTGAAAGTACCATCCCCCCATTTGCCAACCTGATCACCCTGCCACAGTTTTTACTGGCAGGTACATTTTTTTCGATAGAAGCCTTTCCTACATGGCTTCAACCAATTTGTAGAATACTACCCCTCACACATTTTAATAATGCTATGCGGAATATTGCTTTTGAAGGAGCCAGTATTGCCAGTTGTTGGAAGGAATTGGGTGTTTTGGGCATCTGGATTGTGGCTACTTACCTGGTTGCATTCAAAACCTTTAAATGGGAATAAACTATGAAACTATTACGCTTTGCACTTATGAGTGTGGTTTTACTTTTTGCATTGGCAACATTCATGGGTTTACTCATGCCCTCCATGGTACTGGTTTCCAGAGCGGTCAATATCAACACTTCCAAAGACACAGTAATAGGATATGTTAAAAATATTAATCAATGGAAAGGCTGGATGGATGGTATGGACCAGGCTTCTATGTTAATAAAAGATTCCCTGCATGCAAACTTGAATCGAACAACAGTAGTGATCATCGAAAGTACCGATTCTAGTTTGGTGAGTACCTGGACCTCACCCAAAGGAAAAATTCAGGTAGCCAGTTTTCGTTTTCTGCAGAACCCATCACAACCCGTAACAGTGGTGCAATGGCAGTTTGAAGAGAAAGTTGCCTGGTACCCCTGGGAAAGACTGGGTTCGATGATGAACGATAAGATCATGGGTCCCATGATGGAAAATAATTTAAATAATTTAAAGAAATTGGTAGAAGGTCAATCTACTAATTTGCCATAAGCAATTTCTGCTAATAAATGCCTGATACATTCGTAAATTTGATCCAACTCTTTTTCTGTAATTGAATAAGGAGGCATGATATACACCGTATTCCCTAAAGGTCGGATATAAACGCCCATATCCATTGCCATTTTTGTGATTACCTGGCTGATATTATTTAAATAAGTATCCTTACCTGTATTGATCTCAAAAGCAAGTATAGTACCTGTTTGTCTGATGTTTTTAATTGGAAAGGATTGGTTATTCAATGAAAGTTTGAATGCCTGATGCGATGCTACCATCCATTCTATTGTTTTGACGCAGGATTCTTTTTCAAGAAGATCCAGACTTGCAAGCGCAGCTGAACATGCAATGGGGTTGGCAGTAAAAGAATGTCCATGAAAGAATGTTTTCAATTGATCATCATCTACAAATGCCTGGTAAATATTTTCATTGCAGGCAGTAACACCCAGTGCCATAGTACCACCGGTTAATCCCTTACTCAAACAAATGATATCTGGTTTTGTAAACAAATAGTTACTGGCAAACATTTTACCTGTTCTTCCAAAACCAGTCATCACTTCATCTGCTATACACAGGATATTTGCCTGCTTTATAGTTTGCAGTAGTTCATTCATTAATGGGGCATCGTACATTTTCATGCCACCTGCACCCTGCACCAGTGGTTCATAAATAAATGCAGCAATTTCATCGCCCTTTTCTTTGATAATGGATTGAATGCTTGAAATATTTTCCGGATTAGGTGTTTCAATAAACACAACTTCAAAAAGCAGGTCATGAAAAGCAAGTGTAAAAACGTTTCGGTCGCTCACACTCATAGCACCAAAAGTGTCACCATGATAGGCATTATAGAAAGCTAGAATTTTTCTGCGTTTTTTATTTTTTTTATTCCACCAGAATTGAAGCGCCATTTTGATGGCCACTTCTGTTGAGGTAGAGCCATTATCACTGTAAAATATTTTGCTAAAATTGCCTGGTAAAATCTGTAAAAGTCTTTCTGCCAGTTCGATAGCGGGCTCATGCGTAAAACCCGCAAAAATCACCTGTTCCAACCTGAGTGCTTGCTGGTAAACTTTTTCAGCGATGTAAGGATGTGCATGACCATGAAGGGTCACCCACCAACTACTGATGGCATCAATATAAGTACTGCCATCTTCTGCATACAAAAGGGAGCCTGCCCCTTTTATAATGGGAATAGGCGCAAGCATGTCTTTTTGTTTGGTAAATGGATGCCAGATTACTTTTCGGTCTCTTTCCGCTAAACGCATAAGCAAATATAATTTCCGTTTGGGTGTATAGTATTACTGTTGAATGAATTTCAAATTTCTTTGTAATCCGCTGTATTTTGTTCTTTTGATAGGAGAGCTCTTGCATATTTTTTTAAAGACCTCTTCGCTCATCGCTTCCCATTCTTTGGTAGATAGGTTTAATATTTCAGGGATTGGAGTGAATGCTATTTCCTTTGTGGGTTTGCTGAACCTGTTCCAGGGACAAATGTCTTGACAAATATCACAGCCAAAAGCCCAGTTTTCAAACTTGCCGCTTAATTCGTTTGGTATGAATGCATCTTTTAATTCAATGGTGAAGTAGCTGATACATTTACTGCCATCAATTACTTTATTGTTGAGTATAGCATCGGTGGGGCATGCATCTATACATTTACGGCAGCTTCCACAATAATCTTTTGCAAAAGGTGAATCGTATTCTAAAACAATGTCAACAATCAATGTAGCTAGAAAGAAGAAAGATCCATTTTGTTTGGTGATCAGGTTGCCATTTTTTCCTATCCAACCTGCGCCACTTTGTAATGCCCAGCTTCTTTCCAGCACTGGTGCAGAGTCTACAAAACCTCTGCCCTGAATGGCGCCTATTTTTTCATTTACAGAGGCCATTAAATCACTAAGTTTTGTTCTGATCACATCATGGTAATCTTTTCCATAGGCATATTTGGAAATATGTGGCGTATTTTCCTGCTGTTTTTGTTCCGGAAAATAGTTAAGGAGTAAGGTGATCACCGATTTCGCACCAGGTACCAGTTTTCGGGGGTCAATACGCAGATCAAAATTCTTTTCCATATAATGCATGCTGCCATGTCTATTGGCTTTCAGCCAATTTTCTAACCTGCGTGCATCTTCGTCTAATTGTTTGGCTTCTGCAATACCACAATAAGTAAAACCCAGCAGCTTAGCAGTTTCTTTGATGAATTTGGTATGAAAGCTTTTCTCCAAAATGTTATTACTCAGCATGAAGTTTATGAAAAAAGCGATGTGCAATAGGTGATAGCAGTATTCCTATATTGGTAATAAAAGCAACGCCACTAAATAAGGCATAAAAGGAAGAAAACAATTTACCTGAATTGGATTCTATTTGAACAACCGGCCCCATGCCACTTAAAATCATGGATGCATTGTGTAATGAGTCGATCCAGCTTATTCCACCCGTATAATGGTAGCCAAAAACACCTAGTAATAAACACAGTAACATAATAAAAAATGCCCAAATCAAATTATGGTATACCCGCTTCAGGTATACTTTTCTGGATGCTAAGGGTTGTGATTTGTGTTCATAAGAACTTGGAATTACTGATTTTATGGATGATTTCATAAGATGGAAAAATTAGTTACAGGAACTTGGGATCTGCTCATCTATTGATTTTTTAATAGCAAGGTAGATATCTCTTTTTTCTTCTCCCAGTAATCCTTTGGTGAAAAAAATACAGGCATAGCCCCTGCATTTATCTATAAGGGGCCAGGTACCAAATAATCCCGGGCTTGACACAACTGTTGCATTACCATTTTCATCTGTTGCCTGAATCCATTCGCCAAAACCATAATTAAAGCCTTTGGCAGCGTCAGGGCTATATTTAATCATAGATGCAGTTGTTCTTACTTTTTGCATTTCCTCAATTGCGTTTTCGCTTAGTATCCTCTTGCCATTAAACATCCCTTTTTGCAAGATCATGCTTAAGAAATTCATATAATCACTTGCAGTGGAAACCGCACCACCGGAAGGATTTGCCGCATTAAAACTGGAAAAATTTGTGTTGCGCATCATGAGCGGTCTGGTTATTTTTTCCTGCATCAACTGCTCAAAACTTCTCCTGGTTATCACTTCCAGTAACCTGCCTGCTATATTTAAACCAATATTACTATACCTGAATTCAAGTCCTGGATTAGATAATATTTCTTTTTTGGTTGCAAAATCATTGACTTCCTCTTCTAAAGAAGCATATTTTTTTCTGCCCATTAATGAAAGCAATCGAATAGGTTCTGATTCAATGCCTGTTAGGTGGGATAAACAATCCTTAATAGTAATGAAGCCTTTGGAATATTTGCTGAATATAGGGAGATACTTACTCACTTTATCGTCGAGTGACAATTTTCCGGCATCTACAAAACTCATGACAAGTGCAGCGGTGAGCCATTTGCTGCAACTGGCTATAGGTGCTTGCGTTTTGGCATTGAATTCGCCCATTGTTTTTGTATAGATGATCTTACCATCCCTATAAATGAGGGCAACAGCATTTCCACCCAGTTCTTTTTTGGCTAATTCCAGCTTGCGGTCAATTTCCGAAAAATCCATTTGAGCCTTAGCGAACTGAAAGAATAGCATGAAAATCAATAAGGCACTGACTTTTAAACAGTTAAAACATTTATTTTCCGACATAATTTCCGATTTTTTGGATTGGATTATAGTTTGCATTCTCATTTAAAGTTATTTGAAAATTAGTACTGAACAAGTGATTGGTGTTGCTACTTTATTCTCACCAAACACTTTAACTTTTAGTAAGCAGCTTTTGGTAGAAAATTTCTTTTCCATTATAAGAATAATACCTATCTGACACAAATGAAGTTAACAGGCCCATTTTTTAAATGACACTAAATTAATTAACCATTATTTTAAAATCTATACACATATGAATCTCAATAATTATACCATCAAAGCCCAGGAAACCATTCAGGCAACCCAGCAAGTGGCATTCAACAATGGCAATCCCAATATGGAAACCAATCATTTGTTGAAGGCTTTGCTTGCAGATAAGGATAGTCCGGTTGAGTTTCTTTTAAAACGTAATAACGTTAATACCGCCTTTTTGGAAACTAAGGTGGATGAAAGTATTGTAAAATTACCCAAAACCCAGAATGGTGAGCCTGCTCAAAATATCAGCAGGGATCTTAATAATGTTTTGTTGAAAGCCAATGGATGTTTAAAAGAATTCAAAGATGAGTTTATAAGTACAGAACATCTTTTACTGGCTTTATTACAAGTGAACGATGATACGGCCAAAACTTTGAAAGCTGCAGGTTTATCTGAAAAAGGGTTGATAACGGCCATCAAGGATTTGCGTAAAGGCGATAAAATTCAATCGCAGACGCAGGAAACGCAGTTGAATATGCTGAACAAGTTTGCTAAAAATTTGAACGAAATGGCAAGGCAGGGTAAATTAGATCCGGTTATTGGCAGAGATGAAGAGATCAGAAGAACCCTGCACATATTAACCAGAAGAACAAAGAACAATCCAATTCTAGTTGGTGAACCCGGCGTGGGTAAAACAGCCATTGTGGAAGGGTTGGCCATGCGTATTGTAAATGGGGATGTTCCGGAAAACCTTAAATCAAAGATCATTTTTGCTTTGGATATGGGTCAGCTGATTGCTGGTGCCAAATACAAAGGAGAATTTGAGGAAAGATTAAAGGGTGTTGTAAAAGAAGTAGCCACATCAGAGGGCGAAATTATTTTGTTTATCGACGAAATTCATACCCTTATAGGTGCTGGAGGTGGAGAGGGTGCAATGGATGCCGCTAATATTTTAAAACCGGCATTGGCCAGAGGTGAGTTGAGGGCTATAGGGGCAACTACTTTAAATGAATACCAGAAATATTTCGAAAAGGATAAGGCACTGGAACGCAGGTTTCAGAAAGTTATGATAGAAGAACCTAATATGGAAGATGCCATTTCCATATTGCGTGGTTTGAAAGACAGATACGAAACCCACCACCATGTAAGGATCAAAGATGAGGCAATCATTGCGGCTGTTGAATTATCAACGAGGTATATGACAGACAGGTTCTTACCTGATAAAGCAATAGATCTGATTGATGAAAGCGCCGCCAAACTGCGCCTGGAAATGAATTCAATGCCGGAAGAACTGGATAAATTGGAAAGACAGATCCGTCAGTTAGAAATTGAAAGAGAAGCGATCAAGCGGGAGAATGATGAAGATAAACTCAAAGAGTTGAATATTGAAATAAGTAACCTGGCAGTAGAAAGGGATACTTTAAAATCTAAATGGACGCAGGAAAAAGAACTGGTAGAAAAAGTACAAACAGCAAAAGCCAGTATTGAAGATTTAAAACAGCAGGCAGAACAGGCAGAAAGAAATGGCGAATACGGTAAAGTTGCAGAGATCAGGTATGGCAAAATAAAAGAACAGGAAACATTAATCACACAAATAACAGAACAGATTGAAGGTTCAGCCGATAAACGCTTATTGAAGGAAGAAGTTGATGCAGAAGATATTGCTGCCAATGTAGCCAAAGCAACTGGTATTCCTGTGGCCAAGATGTTGCAAAGCGACCGTGAAAAATTATTGCACCTGGAAGATGAATTGCATAGCCGGGTGATAGGTCAGGAAGAAGCCATCACCGCTGTTGCAGATGCTATTCGCAGAAGCCGGGCCGGTTTACAGGATCCCAAAAAGCCTATTGGTTCCTTTATTTTTCTGGGAACCACGGGTGTGGGTAAAACAGAGTTGGCTAAAGCGCTGGCAGAATACCTATTTGATGATGAAGCCATGATGACGCGAATTGATATGAGTGAATACCAGGAAAAGCACACTGTATCCAGGTTAGTAGGCGCTCCTCCGGGCTATGTGGGATATGATGAGGGTGGACAATTAACAGAGTCAGTGAGAAGAAAGCCATACAGTGTAGTGCTGTTAGATGAGATAGAAAAAGCCCACCCGGATGTATGGAATATTCTTTTACAAGTTTTGGATGATGGCAGATTAACGGATAACAAGGGACGTGTGGTTAATTTCAAGAACACGATCATCATTATGACCAGTAATATTGGCAGCCATATTATTCAGGATGCATTTGAAAATGTGAATGATGCCAATGTGGATGCAGTTACTGAAAAAGCAAAACTGGAAGTAATGGTTCTGCTCCGGCAAACGATCAGGCCCGAATTTTTAAACAGGGTAGATGAGATCATCATGTTTAGTCCACTGATGAAAAAGCAGATCCTGGGCATAGTAAAAATTCAATTGGCAGGCCTGCAAAAAATGGTGGCCAGCAATGGGTATAACATACAGTTCAGCGATTACTTGCTTGAATTTCTCTCTGAACAAGGCTATGACCCTCAGTTTGGTGCAAGGCCATTGAAAAGATTGATACAGAAACAAATCATTAATGAATTGAGTAAGAAAATCCTGGCAGGCAGTATAGATAAAACAAAACCTGTTTTAATAGATGTTTTTGACGGGGTAGTCGTTTTTAGAAATGAAGAAGAAAAGTAAAGTATTGGTATAGAAAAAGCCCGAAAGTTTTCTTTCGGGCTTTTTTTATAATATGCTTGTGTAAATTATTCTTCAGACTTATTTTTTAAAGTCATCAAAAGCGTGTAAGCATTTTTGGTAACTATTGCTTTACCAGTTAAACCGTCAGCATTTTTTATCTCAATAATACCTTTTTCTTTGAGGCCAGTTTCTATGGCGGTCATGGTGAACTTATTTTGTGGTAAGGCAATAAAGATATAATCAATACCTTCAAAATTAACAATTGCTTCTTCGGGCAATGTAGCTGTTTTAAGGGTTTTGATTTTAATGTCGGCATTCATATACATGCCAGGAACCAGCATTTTATCATATTGTTCAAAATGACAATGAATTTCTGCAGTCCTTTCTGCAGATAGGTCTTTGCTGATCAGGTTTATTTCGCACAGGTGTTTTTTACTGGTTTCGTTATTGGTATAGGCCCAAAGTTTTTGACCGATATATACTTTGTCGAGATCTCTTTCAAAAACAGTAATATTCAAATGTATATCTGAAGGATTTACCAATTCGAAAAGAACATCTGAGGGCGTTACATATTTGCCAATATTTACATTCACTTTAGATACAAAGCCATTAATAGGGGAATAAATATTGACAGTTCTTGAAATATTGGTTTCAGCAATACTTTGCGGATTGATATTAATCAGTTTAAGTTTTTCAGCAAGCGCACTCAATAAAATCTTCTGACCCTGAAATTCCATTTGTGCCAGCTGAAAAACCTTGTCGCTACTGGCTTTACTCTGATTTAACTCTTTTTGACGAATATATTCTGCTTCAGAAAAAACCAGTTTGCTTTTAATGGTTAGATAGTCTTGTTGTAACTGAATATACTGCTGGTCTTCAAGTGATGCAATTACCTCGCCTTTGCTTACGTGAATGCCGGGCAGAAGTTTGGTTGATTTTAAATACCCTCCCAGCGGCATGCTTACAGAAACCATGTTTTGAGGGGGCACATCAATTTTGCCATTTACTTTTAGAATAGCAGATAAACTATTTTCCTGCAAACTGCCTGTTTGTATATTGGCCGATTGCATTTGAACATTTGTTAAGGTAACCTGATTTGTAATTGTTGTATTTTCCTTTGGTTCGGCCGACTGTTCTTTTTTACTATTGCAAGCCTGCAAAAAAAGTATGGTTAATAGGAAGAAGCTATATTTCATGTGAGAAGTTTATTTAGATAATAAATAGTTGATGGAAATAATCGTTTCGTTTAATGTTTTTACAGCATCCAGGTAATTGTTTTCAATACTGGTAGCCTGGTTGGTGAGCAATACCCATTCCAGGTAATTAATATCCCCATTTACAAATTGTTTATTGGCTGTTTGTATGATCAAGGAAGCATCTGGAAGAGAAGTGTTTTCCAGGTATTTCACTGTTTGCAGGTTAATTTGGTATTGTATTAGCAAGCTTTTGTATTGTGTTTCTAATTGCTGGTACTGGTTTAGGTAATTGCGTTCCATCATTTGCTCATAGGTTTTTGACGCACTCACTTTGGCTTTTTGGGAACCCGAAAAAATAGGAATGCCCAGACCAATGGCTGCTGAACTAAAACGTGTAGACCCTGTATAGAATAAATTATCTGCACCGGTTCCTTTGATACTGGTATTGGTTAAACCAATATTGATATCTGGCAATAGCCTTGATTTTTCCAATTGGGTATTAGCTTCTGCAGCAATTTTTTGTTGTTGTAAAACGGTCATAAAAGGGTGCAGTTTAAGGTCGGCGCTATCCAGTAAAATTGGTGCCGCTAATCGGGAAGAAGCTGCCATGGGCTCATAACTGTTGGTGGTATTGAGGAGTAGCCTGAATTGCAATTTTACCAGTTCCAACTCTTCCTGCAAAAGTTGTAGTTGCAGGAAAATATTTCCTTTTTGTGTTTGCGCAGTTGTTTTTTCCAGAATATTACTTTCTCCCTTTGCTAACCGCAATGCTGCCTTATCAAGAAAATTACTGAAATTACTATCTGAACGGAGTAGGAGTTTCTTTTTTTCCTGCAAAAGCAAATAAATGTAATAATGAGTAGTAACTGCTTTTTTAAGTTCCGCTTCTTTTAAAGAAACCTGCAATACCGCTGTTTTCCATTCTTCTGTTAGGGCTTTTTTCTGGTTAGTATAAACAGACGGAAAACTAAATGATTGGGATAAAATGAATTTACTATCACTATAGTTACTGTTAAGTTTGCCAAATTCTGCGCCTAGATTGGTTTTACTGAAATTAACAGAAGCCCGAATGAGTAATTGCTGGTAATCTGCTTTAAGTTTTTCATTTTTCACCTGGCCGTTATTCAGGATTGCCGAATCTATGGCTGCCTTTAAACCAATTGTTTCCTGTGCTGATGTTTGGAAGGTGAACGCCATGAAGAGAGCAAGTAGTGTAGTATGGATCACTGTCTTCTTTTTTTTGCTTTCATTTTTTTCAAATAATACATACAAAACAGGCAGTACAAACAAGGTTAAAAATGTGGCGATCAATAATCCGCCAATTACAACGGTAGCAAGCGGTCTCTGCACTTCTGCGCCTGCTCCATCGCTTAAAGCCATAGGCAGGAATCCTAAAGATGCTACAAAGGCTGTCATCAGCACAGGCCTTAATCGAACTTTCGTTCCCATGAGTACGATATTATGGAGATTGGTCAATCCCTCACTTTTAAGGCGGTTGAATTCTGCTATTAAAACAATGCCATTTAATACAGCTACACCAAATAAGGCAATGAAACCAACGCCTGCACTGATGCTGAATGGCATACCTCTGAGTGCCAGAAAAAATATACCACCAATGGCTGACAGAGGGATGGCTGTATATATTAATAAACCCTGTTTTAAAGAATTGAATGCAAAATGCAGCAATACTAAAATCAGGAACAATGAAACCGGAACTGCAATCGACAATCTTTTTTTGGCTTCATTCAGGTTCTCAAATGCGCCACCATAATTGATATAATATCCCACTGGTAATTTCAATTGGGTTTCCGCTTTTTGTTGCAGCTCTGTTACGATGGTTTGTACATCACGGTCTTTTACATTAAACCCAACCACAATTCGCCTCTTAGCATCGTCTCTTTGAATCTGATTGGGACCATCCTTTATAGCTACTGTAGCCAATTGCGACAAGGGCACTTGTGTTCCATTGGGAGTGGGGATGAGTAAATTTTGTACATCTTCCAGGTTATTGCGCTGATCATTGGCTAATCTTACCACCAGGTTAAATCTTTTTTCTTCTTCAAATACCAGGCCTGTGACCTGCCCGGCAAATGCCGTATTCACTACTTTATTGATGTCTGAAATATTCATATTGTATTGCGCAATATTGGCCCTGTTATAATTGATGATGATCTGAGGCATACCGGTAATGGGTTCAACATATAAGTTCTGACTACCATCAACAGAATTTACGATCTTGCCCAGCTTGTCAGCATACAAGGCAAGTGTATCTAAGTTTTCGCCAAATATTTTACATACAACATCCTGTCTTGCACCTGTCATCAATTCATTAAAACGCATTTGTACCGGGAACTGAAAACCAGTAGTGATGCCGGGAACTTCTTTTAATGCCTCACTCATTTTTTCTGCTAATTCTTTGAAAGTTTTGGCGGAAGTCCATTCACGCTTATCCTTTAATATGATCATCAGGTCACTAGCTTCCATCGGCATGGGATCTGTAGGCACTTCACCGCTTCCTATTTTGGTAACAATCTTTTCAACTTCAGGAAACCTTGTTTTGAGAATATGCGCAGCTTTTTGGGTGTTTTCTATCGTAGTCTTAATACTGCTGCCTGTTAAAACCCTTGTATCTACTGCAAAATCACCTTCTTCTAAGGCAGGAATGAATTCGCCACCCAATGTTGTTAAGGTAAATACAGCCAATGCAAAAAGAACCAGTACACTGGTAAGAACGGTTTTGGGAAATTTCAGTACCCTTGCCAAAGCATGCTGGTAAACCCTTTCTACCCGAAACATTGCTTTATCTGAAATATTGGGTTTGTGTTTAAATTTCCTGCTCAAAACCAAAGCACTCATCATTGGAATATAGGTGAGCGATAATAGAAAAGCCCCTAATAATGCAAATGCTACTGTTTGCGCCATAGGTTTAAACATCTTGCCTTCAATACCTTGTAAAGTAAAAATGGGCAGGTATACAATCAGGATGATGACCTGGCCAAATACGGCACTATTCATCATTTTTCCGGCAGATTGGGTTACCTGTGTATCCATTTCCGCTCTGGTTAATTCTTTGGTATGACTAAACTTTTTACTATGGGTTAATTGGTGCATCACCGCTTCCACAATAATTACTGCCCCATCCACAATTAGTCCAAAATCAAGTGCTCCTAAGCTCATGAGGTTACCGCTAACGCCAAATAAATTCATCATAATGATGGCAAACAACATGGCCAATGGAATAACCGAGGCAACCAGAAATCCTGCCCTTAAATTACCCAGGAAGAGCACCAGAATGAATACGACAATCAATGCTCCTTCCAGTAAATTTTTTTCTACCGTACCAATGGCATTGTTAACCATTTTGGTTCGATCTAAAAAGGGTTCTATGATCACCCCTTTGGGAAGTGTTTTTTGTATTTGCGCAATTCGGCTTTTGATGTTTTTGATAACTTCGCTGCTATTAGCCCCTTTCAGCATCATCACCACTGCACCGGAAACTTCTCCTTTGTCGTTATAACACATAGCGCCATAGCGCGTTGCATAACCAATATTGATTTCTGCGATGTCCCTGATAAATAAGGGTGATCCGGATTCAGTTGATTTGATCGCAACATTCTCAATATCTGTTTTTGATCCAATCAATCCTTCACTTCTAATAAAAAGAACGCTGGAGCCTTTTTCAATATAGGCGCCTCCTGTATTTTGGTTATTCTTTTCTAAGGCATTAAAAACATCCTGTATGGTTATCTGGTAGGATTGGAGTTTATTGGGATTAACAGCTATTTCATATTGTTTCAGTTTGCCACCAAAGCTGCTTACTTCAGCTACACCCTTAACTCCCATTAATTGCCGCCTTACAATCCAATCCTGGATGGTTCTTAATTCTGTAGCATCATATTTATTTTCATATCCTTCCTGCGGACGAACAACATACTGATAAATCTCGCCTAGTCCGGTTGATATGGGCCCTAGCTCCGGAACACCAATGCCGGGTGGAATTTGTGACTGGATCTTCTGCAATCTTTCAGCTACTTGCTGACGTGCCCAGTATACATCGGTTTCATCATTGAAAACAATGGTTACCAGTGATAATCCGAAGCGCGAAAAACTCCGGATTTCCTTCATGCCACTAATATTGCTATTGGCCTGTTCAATGGGGAATGTAACCAGTCTCTCGATATCTGTAGCCCCAAAAGAAGGGGCAACGGTGATAACCTGAACCTGGTTATTGGTGATGTCAGGCACGGCATCTATGGGAAGACGGGTTGTTTGGTATATGCCATAACCAATTAAGGTTAATACGAATAAACCCACAATAAGTTTATTCTTAATAGAAAATGAGATGATCTGATTGAGCATAATAGTATTAAGTTAATCAAATATTATTTGAATAGATACATGAAAGGGATCACAAACAAATTAGCTTGTATCTTAAGAATAATGGAAATGATTGGTTATGCCCTTGGAGGTTGCCAGATATTTGCCAGAAATGAATTAACGAAAAACGCATCCTTTAATGTTGGGTAGGATTTATTTTCTATGGTGCAGGTTTTTTCTACACCAGTGGAGAAATTATGGGGTACGAAAGGGGTAATGGATGAATTAACACAACCATCATGCGTTTTGAAAGGTAATTGCATATCCTTATCATAATCGGCATCTTTCACATTCCCTTGCGTGTAATGAATGGCCAGAAAATGTAATAAGGTAATATCTTTATTTTCTTTTTTATGATCCTGGTAATGTTCCATCAGCAATGGAAGCTTAGCCAACTGATACAATTCAGTGGTAGCCAAGGAATAAAAAGTGAGAAACGATATCGCGATTAATTTTTTCAAAGTGCAAAGTTATGAAAAGGTTTTTATATTATGTTTAGCTTTACCTTGATTCACTTACATAGATTTGCTTTTTGCAGACTTTAACATTGATTCATCAATTAACCTCTAATGTAATATTTCTTCATGGTAAAATTTGAAGCTACTATCAGGCAATTCGGTGAAAAAGGTGAAAAAACCGGCTGGACCTACTTTGAAATTCCGGCAGAAATAGCTTTGCAGTTAATGCCCGGCAATAAAAAGTCGTTCAGGGTAAAAGGGAAACTTGATCAGTTTTCTATTCAGGGTATTGCTATACTACCCATGGGCCAGGGTAATTTTATTTTGCCATTGAATGCCTCCATGCGAAAAGGAATTAGAAAGAAAAAAGGGGCTATGTTACAGGTACAATTATCGGTTGACAAAAATCCAATCAAACCACCTGATGGTTTTCTCGCTTGTTTGGAAGACGAACCCAGGGCCAAAGCTTTCTACGAATCAATGACCTTATCACATCGCAATTACTTTATCAAATGGATGGGTGCCGTAAAAAAAGAAGAGGCAGTAGCTAAAAGAATGTCTCAGGTAATAGATGCTTTATCTAAGGGATTAAATTATGCTGGCATGTACCACAGTCTCAAAGCAGAAAGAGATAAGTTGAAATCTTTTTAAACCACAAAAGCAAAAGCCACATATGATGATGTGGCTTTTGCTTTCAATTTTTTCCGGAGGGTTATAATTCAGAAAATTCTGCAGGATTCATCAGTATGGTTTCATTTCTGGAAACTGTATATAAGTATTCAGGTACAGCTTTCAGCTTCACCCATTCCGGATCTGCACCAAATGTTTTCCAATGTTCATCACGGTCGGCTCTGTTGTTAAAACTAGTCATGTACATCAGGTTGGGCATCCGGCTTCCAGCAATTACTTCGCCATAGAATACAGCGTTGAAATTTAAACGTTTAAAGAGTGCGATTTCCCCGCCCTCATTAAACATCTTTACTTTTTGCCTGTACAATCTTTCTGTTGGACCTTCGTAACTTCTTAATTCATACACACGATCTGTTTTATTGCCACTTAGTTGGGGCTCCTGAATAGTGGTCATTAAATGGAATGCTTTAATAACGATGGTTTCAATTCTATTAAATGCGGATGCATTGTAGGCTGCGTTCCAGTAACTATCTCCAGCTGCTACAAGTTCATTGTCTGTTACCATTAAATCTTCTACTTTGTCAAGTTTTGCTAGTTTTTTTATGGGTATAAATACATAAACGCGTTTATCGGTTGCTGTATCATTACCTAAAGGATAATAAACGCCTACTTTAGCAATACCGGCCCTGTGCAATGCTGGTAAATAGGCATTCTTCAGAAAATCATTCACTTTTCTTACCTGGTCATTATTAGAAAGTCGATAGACTTTTATCTCATAATAATCTCTTTTGGGGGCTTTATTTGCCAGTCCGGCAATACTGAGTAATAAAAGGCTCGCTAAGGCAAAAATGGGGGAGAGTAGTTTTTTCATATATTTTTTTTAATGGCTATTGGCTAATCTATTAATAAGAATGGCTGCTCTTTGAATAAGTATTGGGAATTCTTTCAGGTTGATGGTTTCTCCTGCTGCATGCGCTCCTCTACCTGATGCGCCAAGTCCATCTACGCAATCAAGATACTTCGCAATATACGAAATATCACCGGCCCCCCTCGAACCAGGATCACCTGCTTTCGTGGTTCCTAATCCCATTGCCTGTGTTACCTGGTTGATTGTTTGCAATAATTGGTTGTTGCCTTCAGTTGGTTCCATGGAAGGGATGCCATCCTGAAATTTTATTTCTGCTTTGGTACCAGTAAGGTTTTTAGCCACGATTGCAGACATTTTTTCACGTGCAGCAGTTTTCTGTGATTCCGTTAAAAAGCGTAAGTCGCCCGTTACCACTACTTCCGGCGAGATAATATTGGTTTTACCCATCGCTTCACCAGATGATTTTGTTGCATCATATTTCATGTCAGAACCGCCAATAATTAATCCGGCATTGAAAGTGAGGTATTTTTCCGTACTCAATTCTTCTCTAAACTGGTTAATAATTCTGGCTGCCTCATAGATGGCACCATAGCCGGTATTTGCCGTGAATATCCCAGCAGAATGACCTGTTTTTGCTGTAACCCTTAATTGCCAACCGCTGGAGCCTCTTCTTGCAGTGGCAATTGTATTCAAGCCATTGGCACCTTCAAAACCCAATGCAACATCACAGGTTTTGGCTCTTTCAATAAAATCTTTTCTGCTGATGCTGGTTGGTTGTCCGGCTTTTTCTTCATCACCTGTAAAATAAACAGTAATGTTTGCTTCGTTCAGTAATCCTTGTTTATGGAGGGCTTGTAGTGCATGGATAACAACTACATCCCCACCTTTCATATCATTTGCACCCTGCCCCGTAGCGGTAGAATCGTTCATGCGGGTGAAAGGGGTAAAGGGCATATCTGGTTCAAATACCGTATCGAGGTGTCCGATAATGAATATTTTTTTCCCTTTCCCACCTTTTCTGGTAGCTACCAGGTGACCGGCTCTATGCAATGAATCCGGGAGATTTACCCATTCAGTGGTAAAACCTGCTTTTTCTAATTCACGCGCATATACAGCACCTACTTTTTTAACACCGGCTACATGTAAGGAACCACTATTGATATTAACAGTTTCTTCCAGCAGTTTTTCGGCATCCGGCAAATGTAATTTTATGTGGTTGATCACTTTTTTTTCTGCATCTGTAAGGGGTTGAGAAAAAATTGTTGCAGAAATAAGCAACGAAGAAAGAAGTGACAGTATCTTATTCATGTTACCGTTGAAGTTTACTGCCAAGGTAAGTAAGAAATATCTCTTTTTTTGAATTGGTCATTTTTTCAAACATTTTCAAAACTAAATTATCAGCAAATAGGCATGTTTCATACATGGGTGCATGCTATTGTTTAAACCACAAAAAAAATAATATGAAAAACAAACACATTCTTTTTCTAAGCCTTTTAGTTATTACGGCTAGTATCTTTTTTGCATCCTGCAAGAAAAATGCATCTATGGAAGCTAACCCTGCAACCCAACAACAATTGTCCTTATACCTAACCGATGGTCCGGGAGATTTTGATCAGGTATTGGTAGAAATCAAGTCGTTGAAAGTATTGGTAGATACCAGTGCCGACACCAGGAAACACGATAATGATGATTGGGACAGGAGAGGAAGTGATGACAATAAAAAAGACAGTTCTTTTGTTTGGGAGAATTTGAATATCAAACCTGGCGTTTATGATATTCTCCGGTTTAGAAATGGTGCAGATACACTTTTGGCTAGTGCAGGCATTAGCAAAGGTTCTATCCGATTGATCAAAATTGAATTGGGCTTAAACCATGCTGTTGTTAAAGACAGTATTACCTATCCGGTAAGCCTGCCACCTAATGCACCAAATTATATTTTAATCAAACTGAAAGGCCACGAATGCGAGCAGTATCTTCCCGGTAAAGCAAGATTGTGGCTTGATTTTGATATCACCAGATCGATTGTTTTAGAGAATAATGGACAATACTATTTACGCGCCTTATTTCATTTCTACCATCATAGTAATACCGGCACAATAGCAGGCAAAGTAGTGCCTTCTGCTGCTAAACCATTAGTGGTTGTTTTTAATGGCACAGATACTTCCTATGGCTTACCTAATAAGGATGGCTACTTTAAGATCAGGGGTTTGAACGATGGTAAGTACACGGTATATATCAATGCTTCTAATGGTTATGGCAGCAAAGTAATTCCCGGTGTAGAAGTAAATGCACCAAAAGAAACCTCCTTAGGAATGATTGAGTTGATAAAATAATTTTGTTTTGGTTGGGTTTTTAAGAAGGGGGCGTAAACATTCGCTCCCTTTTTTATTTCCCGATTTTTTCAATAATCAGCATTGTTGTACATTTCAGCATGCAAAATAATTCCTTCCTGCTCTATGGAGCAAATGGCTATACCGGACAGTTAATTGCCCGGATGGCTGCGGCTTATGGTCTGCGACCAATACTCGCCGGCAGAAACGAAGCGGCATTACAAAACCTTGCAGCATCACTGCATCTGGATTACCAGGTTATTGACCTGGATGATACAGATGTATTAAAGGATGCACTGTCAAAAGTGGAACTTGTATTACATGCTGCAGGTCCCTTTCAGCATACTGCACAAAAAATGATAGAAGCATGTTTGGCAACAGGTACTCATTACCTGGATATAACAGGTGAAATTTCTGTATTTGAATTGGCCAAATCATACCATGCAAAAGCACTTGAAAAAGCAGTGATGCTGATGCCCGGCGTGGGTTTCGATGTAGTGCCAACAGATTGTACTGCCCTTTATTTAAAGAACCATTTGCCGGATGCTACACAACTTAAACTGGCTTTTGCTATGGTAGGAGGGATGGTTTCTCATGGCACCGCAACTACTATGGCTGAAAACCTGGGTTCTGGAGGTGTAGTAAGGGAAAACGGAAAATTTGTAAAAAAACCATTGGGTCATAAAGGAATCTGGGTTGATTTTGGCAAGAAAAAAATGTTTGTGATGACCATCCCCTGGGGAGATATTTCCACTGCCTTTTCAACAACAGGTATTCCTAATATTGAAACTTATACCGGTGTTTCGCCCAAAACATTCAAGTTATTAAAATGGCAATGGCTATTTAATTGGTTCTTACGTACTTCTTTTGCAAGAAACAATGCCAAAAAGAAACTCAAACAAAAACCAGCAGGTCCATCAGATGAGATGCGTTCTAAAGCAGTTAGTTTGGTTTGGGGAGAAGCAACCAATGCCAAAGGAGAAAAAGTAGCTGTTAGAATGGAATGTCCGGAAGGGTATACACTTACGGCACTCAGTAGCTTGCTCATAGCTAAAAAGGTATTAGAGGGAAATTATAAAACCGGCTACAGAACGCCTGCAGGTGTATATGGTGCTGACCTGATCCTTGAAATAAATGATGTTAAGCGGGAAGCTTGCTAATATGCCAGAAAACAAACCGATTCATTCTTTGTAAAGAACTTTTGAAAAAATATGGCAACAAACAGAAAGGCAGCAATGGGTTTTATTTTTATTACGCTGTTAATTGATGTAACAGGTTTTGGGTTGATCATTCCTGTAATGCCAAAATTGATTGAACAATTGCTGGGGATTAGTGATATCAGTAAAGCATCCCAATATGGCGGGTGGCTAACATTTGCTTATGCTTTCATGCAATTTATTTTTGCCCCTGTTTTGGGCAATTTAAGTGACAAATATGGCAGAAGACCGGTGTTGTTATTTTCCTTATTCGGTTTTGGCATAGATTATATCTTTCTATCATTTGCGCCAAGTATTGGATGGCTATTTGTTGGCAGATTAATTGCAGGGGTTACCGGTGCCAGTTTTACAACTGCTTCTGCATATATTGCTGATATCAGTAATGCAGAAAACAGGGCGCAGAATTTTGGAATGGTAGGAGCCGCATTCGGACTAGGTTTCATTCTGGGCCCATTAATTGGCGGTTTGTTAGGAGAATTAGGTGCGAGGGTACCTTTTTATGTAGCCGCTGGATTGGCACTCGCCAATTGCCTCTATGGCTATTTTGTTTTGCCTGAATCTTTGGGTAAAGAAAACCGCAGAGCTTTTGAATGGCGAAGAGCTAACCCTTTAGGGTCATTAATGCAACTGAAAAAATACCCTGCTGTTGGCGGATTAATTGTTTCACTCGTATTGGTTTACCTGGCCGCCCATGCGGTGCAGAGTAACTGGAGCTTTTTTAATATTGAAAAATTTAAGTGGAGTCCTAAAATGATCGGTATTTCATTAGGCGCAGTGGGCTTATTGGTAGGGATTGTGCAGGGTGGATTGATCAGGGTGATCAACCCAAGATTAGGGAATGAAAAAAGCGTGTATTTTGGTTTGTTACTTTATGCCATTGGTTTATTATTATTTGCTTTTGCCTCTGAAAGCTGGATGATGTTTGTGTTTTTAATACCTTATTGTTTGGGCGGTATTGCTGGTCCTGCTTTGCAATCCATTATTTCCGGACATGTGCCTTCCAATGAACAGGGAGAATTGCAGGGAGCACTTACCAGCCTCATGAGTGCAACATCCATTATTGGTCCACCTTTGATGACCAATCTTTTTGCTTATTTTACCAGCACACAAGCACCAGTATATTTTCCGGGCGTTTCCTTTTTGCTAGGTGCAATTTTTATGTTGGTGAGTGCCATCTGGGCTTATTATGCATTGCGAAAAGAGAAAGTGGTTGCCTGATTTGCTTTTTAAAACTTAAGTGCTAAAAAACGGCTATTTAACTGATTATTAGCGATTAACCAACCAAAGGTTTCGCAGTTTTAACAGTTTTTGTTGTAAATAATTAGGTTGACAAACATTTTACAGCTACCTTTGCGCCCATTAATTATTTACAATTTTACAAATGGACACACAAATCACAGGAACTGTAAAGTTCTTCAACGAAGAAAAAGGTTTTGGTTTTATCAAGCATGATAACTCCAGTAAAGAAACTTTTGTACATGCAAACGGCTTGGTCGATCAGATTGAAGCAAACGACAAGGTTGTTTTTGATGTACAAGAAGGACGTAAAGGCTTAAATGCCGTTAACGTGAAACGTTTAAGTTAAGACTGAACTTTCTAAACCTACTATAGGCCATCCCGCTTCAAGCCGGATGGCCTTTTTGTTTGTAAAAAAACATAGAGCTATTATGCAAAAGGATAGACCTTAATACGCACCCTGTTTCGTCTGGCTCGGCAGGAAAAATTCTATATTTGCCAACTTAAGTATCAAATATGTCAGTAGTCATAGAACAATTAAAAGAATCTGTAGCCTTTATTCAAAGTAAAGTGTCTGAAAAGTCAAATGTAGCTATCATATTAGGTAGTGGATTGGGTAATCTCTCCAGTGTAATCAAATCGAAAGCTGAGATTGCTTACAATGAAATTCCCCATTTCCCTGTTAGTACTGTTGAAGGCCATACCGGAAAACTGATTTTTGGCGAACTGGGTGGCAAACTTGTTTGGGTTATGGCCGGCCGTTTTCATTTTTATGAAGGATATTCAGCACAACAAGTAGCTTTTCCTGTTAGGGTATTACGCCTGCTGGGTGTTGAAACACTTTTATTGTCAAATGCAGCAGGAGGGGTAAATACAGATTTCGCTATTGGTGATCTGATGATCATTCAGGACCATATCAGTTTATTTACGGTGAATCCTTTGTTAGGTAAAAACGAAGATACTTTGGGTACCAGGTTCCCGGATATGAGTGAGCCTTACTGTAAAGAGCTGATTGCAAAAATGGTCAAGATTGCCAGCGACAATCATCTCACAGTAAAGCAAGGGATTTATGTAGGTGTTACCGGTCCCACATTTGAAACAAGGGCAGAATACAAACTGATTCATTTAGTTGGGGGAGATGCCGTAGGTATGAGTACCGTTCAGGAAACCATCACAGGTGTGCATTGTGGCATGAAAATATTTGCGATGAGTGTAATAACTGATCTGGGGATCAGAGAGGAAGCCAATGTAATAACCCATGAGGAAGTTTTGCAGGCTGCTAAAGAAGCGGAACCAAAATTAACATTACTGTTTACAGAATTGGTTAAAGCTTTATAAGAAGGCTAGATAGAATAAGTAACTTTTCAAAGACATAGGTAGGAGTTATTATATAACATAGAAACACTAAATTTTTATTTTACACCCGTTAGAAAGCATGCATTTACCCATTGGCAAATACCTTTCCTTACATGTGGTGTTCTTACTGGTTGCATTGTCGGCTTCCTGGGGGCAAACCCGCTTTGGGCAATTGTCTAATTTTTCCTCTTCCGGGCCATCGTCTGATGTAACATACGATAATCAGGGAAGGCCAATTAAAAAAAGTTCAGGAGGCAATGATTCTTTGCAAAAGCGAGATCGGTTTACGGACTCTATCACCATTTATTACCGAAACTTCGATTCTACACGGATAGGAAAAATGGATTCTTCTATCAATGATTTTACCACCAGATTTCCCCTGCTTCCTTATTACCACACACTGGGAAATTATGGAACTGCATCTGAATCCTTTTTTTTCAGTCCATTGATGAAACCTGGGTTTGATGCAGGTTTTCATCAGTACGACCTTTATCATTTCACACTCGAGAACACCAAATTTTACCATACAACCCGACCATTCACAGAACTGGCTTACGCGTTAGGTAGTAAGGCAGAACAGTTAATCAATATCCTGCATACCCAGAACAAGCAAAGTAATTTTAATTTTTCTATGGAGTACCGGTTCAGTAATGCGCCGGGAAATTTGAAAAATCAAAATGCGAGTATGAATAATTTTCGCTTTACCAGTCAATACCAAACACGCAATAAAACTTATGAAGCATTGCTGATCTTCATCACCAATAAAAGTGCTTCTTCTGAAAATGGCGGTCTGCAGAATAAAAAACAATTAGACAGCCTTGCATTGAATGATCCCTATGAGCTGGAAACCAGGCTGGGTAAGGCAGGAACAGCTGGCAGAAACCCTTTTAATACAATAGTTAATACAGGCAATGTATACAAAGCAACTAACCTTTTATTTCGGCATCACTATGATATAGGTACCAAAGATTCTTTGGTAACAGATTCTGTAACGATCAAACTTTTTTATCCAAGATTCAGGATAGAACATACCATTCAATACGCCCAGAATACTTATAGATTCTTCGACAATTTTGTTGATTCAGCCAATTACAGCAAGTATTTCAATTTTCAGCCTAATAATGATTCTGTCAATTATATTGATTCCTGGAAAGACATCACCAATGAGTTTAGTTTACTTTCTTTTCCTGAAAAAAATAACCAGAGCCAGTTTTTGAAAGCAAGTATTGCCTTACAAAATCTAAATGGCAGTTTTGATACGATAGCAACTACCAGTCAATACAATGTGTATCTGTCTGGTGAATACCGCAACAGAACAAGAAACCAGGTATGGGATATTGAAGCAACTGGTAAGTTTTACCTTAACGGGTTTAATGCTGGTGATTATGCTGCCTACATTTCCATGAAAAGACTATTGGGAAGAAAGTATGGATTTTTCAATATTGGTTTTCAAAATGTGAACAGGTCTCCCTCTTATATCCTTGAACCATTGAGTAGGTTTCCTATTAAAAACAGGGTATCCTTTTCCAAAGAGAACATCATCAAATTCTTTGCTTTGTATGAAAACCCGCAAAGTGGTTGGAAACTGGGAGGCGAATATTTTGCAGTGAATAATTTTATGTACTATGATAGTTTCTTTTCTGCCAAACAAGAAGCTACATTGTTTAATGTATTACACCTTAATGCAGAGAAAAAAATCAAATTGACCAAATACTGGAACTGGTATGCAGAAGTGCATATACAGCAAACTACAGGTCAACCACCATTAAATTTGCCTTTCCTGTATACCAGGAACCGCATTGCTTTTGAGGGAAATTTTGCAACTAATCTTTTCCTGTCAACCGGATTTGAAATAAAATATAATACTGCTTATAAAGCCAATAATTATTCTCCTTTTATTGGGAAATATTTTTTACAAAACACTACCACCATAAATAACAGACCCCAGATAGATGCTTTTGTTCACTTCAGAATAAAAAGTTTCAAAGGATTTTTAAGGGTGGAAAATTTGAACACACTGGATCCTTCTAATGGGTTTAGTTTTACGAAGCTGAACCTGATGGCAATTGATAACCCCGGAACAGGCTTGTGGATTCGTTTTGGGGCCTGGTGGAATTTTGTAAACTGATACAGCAATTGTTATTTGTGTTTAAGTGATCTCTTCTTGATCATTCCGCCTCTCGTATCTTTTATACTATGCATCACTACAAATGCATTTGGATCTATTTTTAAGATCTCCGTATTCAATTTGTTCAATTCTAATCTGGTGATTACTGTGTATATAATATCGATATCATCTCTTTCGCCATGACTACCAAATCCTCTCTTGCCTTTGTAAACTGTAAGTCCCCGGCCAATTTTTTCCATGATCATCAACCTGATTTCTTCACTGTGAGAGGACACAATGGTAACTCCGGTATATTCATCAATGCCTTCAATAATAAAATCAAGCGCTTTGGAAGCCACTAAATAAGTGATCATGGAATACAAGGCAGTTTCCATGGATAATAAATAAGCAGCAGCAGAAAAAATGCCAATATTTAGCAGAATGATGATATCACCGATGGTGGTGCCTAATTTGCGACTGAGGAAAATGGCCAATACTTCTGTACCATCAATCACAGCGCCACCTCTAACAGATAGTCCTATACCAGTGCCTAGAAAAAAACCGCCAAAAACGGATACCAGTAATTTATCATGGGTGATCTCGGGAAAATTAAAAAATGCCACACAAATGGCAAGCCCTGTTATAGCAAGGGTAGTCTTGAATGCGAATGATTTGCCTATAACCGAATACCCCAAAAACATGAATGGAACGTTAACAAGCAATAAAAGATAGTGTAAAGGAATTGGTGTTAAGTCGGTTAACAAAAGTGAAATACCTGTAGCTCCGCCATCAATAAATTTATTGGGGAGGAGGAAACTTTCTAATCCAAATGCAGCAGAAACAATACCTGAAAGAATGAAAAAGATATTTTTGAATAAGCTGAAAAATGTAATCCGCATCTCTCTAAAACCCTTTGCCAGTTTATAACTGGAGTAATTTTTTCCCTCGCCGTCAATCTTTATCTTTTGTCGGATAACTGATCTGGTAACAAACTGTTTCCATATGGATCTCCTCATGTGTGTTAACTATTTATGATATGAACATACATGTCATACTTATTTTTCAAAATAAGCCTGACTTCCCCCTACCCATAATTTGTCCTGGTTATAACGTACACCAATCATTTTTCCCTTGCTCAATCTTGCCAGGTTATTTGCGGCAATAGGTCTTGGTTCTCCCTTTTTCCAGAAATAAAAAATACGAATTTCCGCTTTGGCAGGTATATCGGGTGTTAGGATTATATCTGCGTATTTTACCTTTCGCTGAAGTATCCAGTTTTCCTGGTCGGTAACATTTTCTATGTCTTTTTTTGTTACATCTATCACTACGCCCTGACCAGCAAAAGAGAATAATGGTTTTAATACATAGTTTTCCAGATCAGAAGGTAAGACCTTTATTTCATTCAGGAACCATGTTCTGGGTACATATGGATGATCTATTAAAGGAAGCGTGTATTTGCTGATTCGGTAAAACCAGTTAGGATGGGATACCCATTCTACGTCCAATTTTTCAAATAAAAGTTTGCCCTTCTCCTGAATTGCAGCAGATTGTTGCTGCAGGTCATCAAAAATGATTCTGTTATAAATTCTTTTAATAGCTGTTTTTTGTCCATTTTTAAGGTAATACAATTTTTTGCCTTCCTGAATAAGTTCTGTTAAACAAACAATGGCAATTCCTGTATAATCTTCTGTGCAATAAAAATCAATTTTTGTTTTTTGTTGGTGGGGTAAGATTTCCAGTAAAACCACATTTTCAGGCGAATGTCCATCCAGTAAAATATCTTTCAATAATGCGATATATGATTCTTTGTCGAGGCCATTCAGGTAAGATGAATAATTTTCCGGAATATTGAAATGTTTACGGGTTACTTCATCATGCATGATCTGGTAGCCAAAAAGGCTGGGAAAGCCCTGCATTTCAATAAGCTGGGGTTCCAGTTCCCCTTTTTCATTTTCACAGATGCCGAAATCGAATACGATGAAATCTGTATGGCTATTCTCATCTGGCACTTTAATGTTGTTTGGGATGGATCCGGCTGTAAGCATCGGAAAATTGTATTGTGTTATCAGGTCAACAATACTTTCACAAGCGGATAATACTTTTTCTTTAAACAAATGATCGATAAAAATGGGCGTTTCAGCTATTCGAAACTCAATGGTGCCGGGGAGTTTACTATTAAGTTCAGACAAATATGCCTGGTATTTTTCTTCTGTAAATTCCTCATTAAATTTTTTTCTGATTGCAGGTACCATAAAACAGATCTTTTAATATCCCTCAAAATAAAAAATCCTTGCCAATACAAGGGAAGGATTTTAATGTTTAACAGCAATTTCTTTTGGTAAGCAACTTATCCTGCTTCCACAATAGCTTCCACCGCCTGGTTTAGGAAATTAGGTAAAACATGGCGGTAAGTCCACATGATCTTCCCCGGATCCAATAATTGTTCCACCATACTATGCCATTTGGCTTCGCCATGATTTTCAATAACGGTTTGTTTTTTATCTTCTCTTAATAAGTACATATGCATACCTTCTGCATCAGCTTCCGGATGAAACTGGGTACCCAGAAAATAATCATTGAATCTTACCGACATAATAGCCCTTTCATAAGGTACATGTGGTCGATTTTTTTCGATTGCCAGTATTTTGGCGCCCATTTCCCTGATTTTTTTGTGGTTGGGTTTGATTACCTGGTAATCCCTGCTGTCAACACAGTAAAATGGATCCATCAGGCCATCAAAAACGGGCTCGTCCAAACCCGCATCCATCATATGAATAGGAAAAACGCCAAATGCTGTGGAGTTTCTTTTGCAAACATCACCTATGCCATAATAGCGGCAAACAAGCTGGAAACTATGGCAAATCAGGAAAACGTGTTTTTTAGGGATATCATCGTTGCGGTTATTCCAGGTATTGATGTTTTCTAACCAACTAAAAAAATTATGTTCCCACTCTGTACCCTGCGTATCCAATGGAGAACCCGGCCCGCCGCTGGAAATATAGATATCGTAAGATGTATCAGGAACAGCTAAATTCAATCGAACATCAAATTCATCGCAAGTGATCTCGTAACGTTTAGCAAGTCCCCATTGCGCAATGATCTCCCTGATACAACGCATGCCCTGGTTGGGTACAC
>CALRUV010000017.1:0-26101 GCA_943371455.1 Chitinophaga pinensis
TCATGCCTCCTGGTGTTGAGCGAGTTCAGATGCTAAGTAATAATGGCGTAAACCTGCAGCAGAATGAGCAGGCAATGAGTATGCGAATTAATAACTTATTATCGGGTGATGCAAGAGCTGTTTTTAAAACATTAAACCTCGATATCAGACAATACGGCAAACTTTCTATGTACCTGCATGCGGAATCTGTTACTGGTGAAAGGACTTTGGTTGATAATGAAATGAATGCCATCATAAGGATAGGGCAGGACTTTCTGAATAATTATTATGAGATAAAGATCCCCCTAAAAATTACACCGCCAGGTATTTATGTAAGGGGTCAGGAAGAAAAAGTATGGCCAACAGAAAACAGCCTGGAACTTAGTTTGCGTTCATTGATAGATTTAAAACTATTAAGAAATAATACGGGTGCTTCAATAGCTAATATCTTCCGGATTAAACAGGATAATCGAACCATTTCTATTTTGGGTAATCCTAACCTTGGTGAAGTAAGGGGTATTTTGGTAGCAATTGAAAATCCTTTAAAACCAGATGGCTTAAAGATTAATACAGAAGTGTGGGTGAATGAATTGCGTTTGTCGCAATTAAATGAAAATGGCGGCTGGGCTGCATTAGGCAGGGTTGATTTAAATCTGGCCGATCTTGGTAAGTTATCATTCTCTGCCAATACTTACACACAGGGTTTTGGTAATATTGAACAAAGGGTAAATGAAAGAGCGAAAGATAATTTATTCCAGTTTGATGCTGCTGCCAATATTGAAGCAGGAAAATTATTGCCCAAAGGTGTCAATTTATCTTTGCCGGTTTATGCCAGTATTAACAGAACAATATTAACACCACAATTTGATCCCTATGATTTGGATATTTTATACAAGGAAAAGCTGAATGCAGCATCTAAAGAAAAGCGAGACTCAATAAAAAATGCAGCAGCAGATCAAACAACCATTAAAACACTAAATTTCACCAATGTACATTTCTTGTCGGGTTCCAGTAAACCTGGCCTACTGAATATTAGCAATTTCGATTTTAATTATTCCTATTCTCAGTTAAGTCAGTCCAATCCACTCGTACTCCAAAATAAAGTAACCAAACAAAGGGGCGGATTTGGCTACAATTATGTTGGGCAGAGTACTTATATAGAACCTTTCAAAAACATCATCAAAACCAGAACACCGTGGTTAGGATTGTTCCGTGATTTCAATTTTAACCTGAAGCCATCTTTTTTAAGTTTTCGGGCAGACATAAACAGGCAGTTTGGTGAGTTTATTCCTCGGATAGTAAATACAGAGGATAGTAAGGTGGAGAGAGTGGATACAACCTATGATAAGTACTACACATTTGATCGGTTTTATGGGCTGAGATGGGATCTTGCACGTTCCTTGAATTTAGATTTCAATGCCATAAACAATGCACGTGTAGATGAACCTTTTGGAAGTATAGATACCAAAGCGAAAAAGGATACGGTAAGAAAAAACCTTTTTAGTGGAGGAAGGAATACCATGTACCAACAAAAAGCTACATTAAATTATACGATCCCTTTTAATAAATTGCCACTTACAGATTGGATCACTGCCAGGTATAGTTATGGAACATCCTATAACTGGATTGGTGCCAGCCGTCTTGCTATTAATCTGGGAAATATCATTGAAAATTCGCAAGAGAATAACCTGAATGCACAATTTAATTTTGCCAGTTTGTATAATAAGTCAAAATTCCTTCGTGCCCTGGAAACCGCGCCACCACCCAAACCTAAGAACGACCCCAAAAAACCAGCAGATGTAAAAGATGCACCGAAGAAAACTGCATTAGGATCTACTATACCTACCAAAGCAGAAGTAATAAAAGACCTAAAAGGTAAAAAAAGAAGGGTCGCATTAAAAAAATGGCGACAGCAAAAAAGAGATGCCCGCATAGCCGAAAGATTGCTGAAAGCTAATGAACCTGTTGAGATAGGTGGTTTTGCAAGAGCCGCTGGTGGTATATTAACAATGGTAAGAAATGTAAATGTGCAATTTTCAGAAAACTACCATAGTCGTTTACCCGGATATTTAGACAGTACTAAAATGCTTGGACAGAACTGGAATACAATGGCACCAGGACTTGATTATGTGTTTGGTAAACAACCAGACTCAAACTGGCTAAATAATAAAGCATCAAAAGGGTTGTTTACGCATGATAGTACTTTTAATTTTCTGGTAAGACAAACCTTTGATCAGCGATTCAGCATAACAGCAGAATTGGAACCTGTGCGAGATTTTAGAATTGACCTGAACCTTGATAAAACTTTCACCAAGGATTATTCTGAATTATTTAAAGATACAACTGGTAAAGGAAGCCTGAATCACTTAAGTCCGGTTGCCAATGGTGGTTTCAGTGTATCCTATATTGCTTTTAATACTTTATTTGGACAACATAATCCCAATGAGATTTCACAAACTTTCAAAACTTTTGAAAATAACCGACAGATTATTTCCAGAAGGGTGGCAGAGCAAAATCCCTACTGGCAGGCATTGCCGGCAGGACAAAAATTTACAGCTGATGGATTTGCCCGCGGATATAACCGATATGCGCAAGATGTACTCGTGCCCGCATTTATTGCTGCATATACAGGTAAGGATCCAGGATCATTTCCTTTAATAAAACAGTCAAACGCAAAAATAAGTTCCAATCCATTTTCAGGCATTTTGCCTAGACCAAACTGGAAGCTTAATTATTCCGGGTTAACAAAGAATGAAGCTATTTCCAGGGTTTTCAGTAATATCATCATCACACATGGTTATAATGGATCATTAAGTATGAACAGTTTCAATAGTGCTCTTTTATACCAGGATCCATTTAGATTAAGTGCACCAGGATTTATTGATACGGTGAGTGGTAATTACATACCTTATTTTCTGGTACCCAATATTACTTTGAAAGAAGGTTTTGAACCCTTGATTGGTATTGACGTAACAACTGTTAACCAGTTGAATGTAAAATTTGAATACCGTAAAAGCAGACTGCTTACTTTAAGCTTAATTGATTACCAGTTAAGTGAAAGTAACAGTACCGATTGGACTTTTGGTATTGGGTTCAGAAAGAAAGGGGTAAATCTGCCTTTTAAAATACCTGGTTTAAAAGGCAAGAAATTGGAGAATGATTTGAATGTGAAGCTGGATGTGTCTTTGCGTGATGTGTCTAATAGTAATAGCAGATTAGATCAGGCAAACGCTTATGGAACAGGGGGACAGAAAGATATATCAATACAGCCATCTATTGATTATGTAATCAATAACCGTATCAATATCAAATTCTTCTTCGATCAGCGAAAAGTAATACCATATATCTCAACTTCAGCTCCCATGACAAATACCAGAGCGGGTGTAAATATCAGGATTTCTTTGGCACAGTAAAATATTTGAATGGGTAGTATGTAATAAATAGGGATGCTGTAAAAAGCATCCCTATTTATTTTATAGAGTGTTAGTATGTTAGCTTTTTCTAAACGCCCATTTTCCCATTTCTTTCCAGCTTACTTTTTTACCATACATCAATATGCCGGTGCGGTATATTTTGCCACTTAACCAGGTAGTGAAAACAAAACCACCAATCAAAGAAACCATACTAGCCGCCAGTTGCCAGTAGGGAACGGTACCCGGCACCCCATAAGCTACCCTTGCCATCATTACCATCGGTGAACTGAATGGAATGATGCTTGACCAAACGGCAATAGGTGTGCTAGGGTCCTGAACGGCATTAGACATGATGATAAAGGAAAAGATAATGGGCATGGTGATGGGTAACATCAAGCTTTGTGCATCCTGCGGATCTTCGTTTACCACACTTCCTACTGCAGCAAAAAGGGCTGCATAAAAAAGATAACCACCTAAAAAGTAAAAGATAAACAATCCAATGATCATTGGCCAGTTAGCAGTACTAATGGTATGCTGAACCTTATAGATCTGTTGTGCAGCATCTCCGGCCTGCATCATACCACCACCGGGCATTTGACCATTTGATTGCTGCAATGTTTTTACCTGATCCATTACATCAGCAGGAATAAATGCCTGTGCGGCTGTGGATAGTCCTACAATTAAAATGATCCACATCAAAAATTGTGTCAGGCCAACAGCACCAATGCCTATGATCTTACCCAACATTAATTGGAAAGGTTTCACGCTGCTTACCATAACTTCTGCAATACGGTTTGTTTTCTCTTCCATCACGCCCCTCATTACCATGGCACCATAAATAAACATGGTGATATAGATAAGCATACCACTTCCAAAACCAATACCATATGACAATGCAGCATTGCTTTCTTTGGCAGTACCGCCAGATTCTTCTACTGCTTTCAATTCTGCAAATTGCGATTGTTGGTGAATGGAATCCAATTGAATTTTACTGATGCCTGCCATCTGTAACATATTGTCCTCAATGGCAGCATTAATGCGGTCAGCGATCCTGTCTTCCGTCATAATGCTGATGCTTTTCTGTGAGCGGAAGATATAATTGGCTTTTCCCGTACCCTCAAATTTTGGTATCAGGATGATAGCTGTATAACCTTTGGTAAGGTAATTAGAGGTGTCGATACCTTCAGGAAATTCAAATTTGATTTCCTGGGTACTTTTTATATTGTTTTTGAAGAAACCGTTTTCGTCAACGATTGCAATCTTTTGTTCGTCTTTACCCTTGATAGATAAGTAGGTACTTCCGCCAATCAATAAAACAATCAGGATGGGAGTTAGGAGGGTAGTAAGTAAAAATCTTTTATTTTTTACCCTCGTTAAGTATTCTCTTTGAATGATGAGTAAGGTCTTATTCATAAAAATCCGTTTATATAAATGAGGTAAGTAATTTAGTTGGTTATAGGTTGAAAGGCGCGTGTAGTAGCTTTGGTACCTTCTACCTGTTGAATAAAGATTTCATTAAGAGAGGGTAATATTTCATTGAAAGCTTCAATGGTTAAATTCTGCTGCAGAAAATATTGAAGCACGTCATTACTTTTATAACCCTGGTTAATTTTAACGGTGAGTGCATTTGCCTTTTGATCAGCCAGTTCAAAGGCCGGAGAGCTAATATTTGAAGGCATTTCGCCCAAACGAATTCCAAACTTATTTTCTTTGAATTGTTGTTTGATATCAGCAACTGTTCCATCCAATATTTTCTGACCAAGATTTACCAATACGATATGATCGCAGATTTCCTCCACCTGTTCCATTCTATGTGTACTAAAGATAATGGTGCAACCACGTTGGGAAAGACCATATATTTCATCTTTGATCAGGTTTGCATTTAAAGGATCCAATCCACTAAATGGTTCATCCAATATGATCAATTTGGGTTCATGCAAAACGGTGATAACAAATTGCAGTTTCTGGCTCATGCCTTTGCTGAGGTCTTCTACTTTTTTGTTCCACCAGCTTTCCATTTCCAATCTTTTAAACCAGAATTTTATTTTTTCCATGGCTTCTGCCTTACCCAGTCCCTTTAATTGAGCAAGGTATAAAGCCTGTTCGCCAATTTTCATTTTTTTGTATAAGCCTCTTTCTTCCGGCATATACCCTATTTTAACGATATCATTTATTGGATCGAATGTTTGTCCATCAAACTGAAGATGACCGCTATCCGGATAAAAAATACCGGTTATCATACGTAGCAGGGTGGTTTTACCCGCACCATTGGGGCCAAGAAGCCCGAAAATGCTGCCTTTTTCAATAGAAAAGCTGATATCATCTACCGCTTTTTGGGTAGCATAATACTTTTTAAGGTTGCTGAGTTCCAGAATTTTGCTCATAAGTTTTCAGTTATTATCAAATGTAAGTTAGCTACCCATGGGCGGCCTTATTTTTTTATTAACGGCTGATTAGTAGCACAATTCACCTAAATATTACAGCAGGGGAACATGAATTGGGTATTTTTGCGTTCAAGAAAAAATAAAATCATGCGTAATTTTCGTAAGACATACTTATACCTTTTTTTGGCGGTCTTATTGGTAACGATGGGAAGTTGGGGCTTTTTAGTGCATAGAACGGTGCATCAACTGGCTATTTATGCACTGCCCACTGGTATGCAAACTTTCTTTTACCAGCATATGGCTTACCTGGTGGATAATTCAACCAGGCCAGATACCAGGAGAAATACCGATAGTACAGAAGCGACCAAACATTTTATCGACCTGGAAATGTTTGGCCGGAAAGCCGCTACCCGTATGCCACTGGATTGGGAGTCGGCAGAAAAAAAATATACGGCAGATTCATTGATAAAATATGGGTACGTGCCTTACCATGTGGTATATATGAAAAATAAATTAACCGATGCTTTTCGTTCGGGTAATAAAGATAGTATCCTGTTTTATGCGGCTGATCTGGGCCATTATATTGCAGATGCCAATGTACCTTTACATACTACTGTAAATTATGATGGACAGTTGACCAATCAGAAAGGACTGCATAGTTTGTGGGAGTCGATGATTCCGGAGATTGAGATCGGTAATTATAATCTATATACCCAGCATCAGGCTGAATACCTGAAGAACTCCAAAAAAGCAATTTGGATAGCAGTAAGAAGGGCTGCCGCCTTATTGCCCGACATGTTAGCTAAAGAAACCGAGGTAAGCAAGCAATTTACAGATGCAACCAAGTTTAGGGTACAGATCAGAAGGGGTAGAGAGTCGAAATCTTATACATCTGAGTTTGCCAAAGCCTATGCCAAGGCCTTGCAGCATACCATTAACGACCAGTTATTACACACCACCAATCTTTTGGCAGATTTCTGGTACACCAGTTGGGTGGATGCCGGCAAGCCAGATTTAACGGACCTTTCAGGTAAATGGAAGGCAGAAGACCAGTCAAAATGGATGGAGGAAATCAATAGTTTCCGGCAAAATAAGCTGATCGAGCAAAAATTGCTTATATCTAAAAAAGCTGCGGCAGGAACAGGAGAATAAAGCTATGCAGAAAAAAAGGGTGTTTTAACGGTTGTCGGGTGGCAACCGTTTTTTTATTTTCGAGGTTGAGTATGGGTTTGATTTCTAATTGAAAAATCAATCAAATGATACAGATTAATCACTTATCTGAGTTAAGCGCATTATTAGTCGCCATATACTATTATCCCTATTTAAAAGGGAATTATATGAAATGGTTCATTCCTTTTTTAATATTTGTCCTCGGTAGTGAATTATGGGCAAGAAATCAATACGCTATATTCAAAAGTTCACCTGTTACTGTAAATTATCTTTTGGGGATTGTAATAACTATTTTTTATGGTTACATTTTTGCTCATTTAATAAATAAAAAAAATGCGAAAGTAACAATATATCTGTTAGTCATTTTAAGTGTTATTGGGTACTTGTTTTCATATTTCTTCTTAAATAATTCTTCATACAATTATTTTACAAAAAATTTAAATTTGACTGGTGTGTTACTTGTTTCAATTTCTATATATTATTTGTATTCTTCCTTTCTAAAAGATGATAATCAAAATTTCTTATCCGAACCAGGATTTTGGATTTCTTTTGGTGTGTCTTTTTTTTATATTGGCTATAGTGTTACTCTTTCATGTTACGAAATCTTACGTGATAATAACATTTCCATTTTTGGTGTGAAACTATTTAATGCAGTACCACGGTTATTAAGTGTCATATTATACCTAAGTCTATCTATAAGTTTCATACTATGCAAAAAACAAATGAAAGTCTCTTATTAGCTATTCTGTCGAGCAGTTTTTTTTTATTACTGATCAGTGTTGCCTTTTATTCAGTATTCATTCATTATTCCAAGAAAAAAAAGTTGCTATTGAAGGAAAAAATGGAGCGGGAAGCTAATTTCCGTCAGGAACTTTTACAAGCGCAACTGGAAATGCAGGAGCACACATTCAAAACCGTTAGCCAGGAGATACATGATAATGTTGGTCAGATTTTGAGCATTATCAAACTTCATTTAAATATCCTCACTTTTCACAACGAATCTGATGAACAATTGGAGAGTGTGAAAGACATGCTTACTTGTGCTATCACCGAATTACGCGATTTGAGTGCGGGCTATTATGCAGACAGGCTGGTTGAAGAAGGATTTCTGGTGGCCATTCAACACCAATTAAAATTATTAGAGAAAACAGGGCTTTTTACAACTGATTTTCAAACAAAACTGGAAACATTATCTATAGAAAAAAGCAAAGTCATCTTCCTGCATCGGATTGTTCAGGAAATATTACATAATGTAGTAAAGCATTCCGGCGGTACCCATGTGCATGCACAAATTGAAAAAGAAAATAAACAAATCCATATATTGTTGTCAGATAATGGCAAGGGATTCGATTCCACTGATCCATCCTTCAAAGCTGGCATCGGATTAAGTAGCATAAGTCAAAGGGCAACCATGATCGATGCAAACCTGGAAATAAGCAGTGCACTTGGAATGGGTACCAGTGTTAAAATTAGCTTGGCACATGAGTAAAATTAAAATTGCTTTGGTAGACGATCATGTGATTTTTCGCAAAAGCCTGGGTATACTCATACAAATGCTGGAAGATTTTGAAATTGTACTCGAAGCTAATAATGGCCAGGATTTTACCAGGCAAATCCCTCATTTCCCTTTACCTGAAATTGTATTATTGGATATCACCATGCCGGTTATGGATGGGGTGGAAACGGCATGGTGGCTCAAACAACATTACCCCCAGATAAAAGTACTCGCTCTTACCATGATCAAAAATGATTTTGTTATTATCCGTATGCTGAAGAATGGGGCTAGAGGATATATCTTAAAAGATTGTGAACCCATTGAACTAAAAGCGGCATTGCACCAGGTAAATAACAAAGGCTATTATTATAATGAATTGATCACCCCACAAATGAAAACAGCCGGTCATAAAAATGACCAAATCATGTTTACCGAACAGGAACTCAATTTCCTACGTTGGTCCTGCACAGAAAAAAGCCACAAACAAATTGCCGAAGAAATGAATTTAAGTCACAGAACAGTTGACGGCTACCGTGATTCTCTCTTCAAAAAATTGAATGTCAATACCCGGGTGGGGATTGCTTTGTATGCCATAAAAAATGGCCTGGTTCAGTTATAGGGTGTAATACAAAACCATTTTCATCAAAAAAACGGGAAATTTCCCCTATGTGGCACTAAAACCAGTGGTTAGCTTTATCCTACAAAGAGAATGATGCCGGATAGCTGTTTACAGTATGACGGCTTAACAGAAATAGTTGTCTAATGCCGGGGGGATATTAGCATGGCTATTTCTGCTTCTTTTGATTTCTCATGTTTTAGTTTTACAATTTTCAGTTTTTGCAAGTAACTGGTAAATTGTTTTTTGGGGGAAGGAGAGGGTTACCTCTCCTTTTTTATGATCATAGCTGCCACCCGCTCCCCATCCATGGCTGCACTCACAATACCGCCAGCATACCCAGCACCTTCACCACATGGATAGAAATTGGCTATTTGCGGGTGACACAATAATTCCTTATCCCTAGGGATTCTAACAGGGGAGGATGTTCTACTTTCCGTAGCAACCAGTATGGCTTCATTGGTATAATAGCCTTTCATCTTTTTACCGAATGCCTGCAAACCTTTTTGCAAACTATGGGCAATAAAATCTGGTAAAACACTTGTGAGGTTTACTGATACCAGTCCGGGTAAATAACTGCAGTCAGGTAAACTTTTTGATTGTTTATTATTACAAAAATCCACCATTCTTTGTGCTGGCGCCACCAATTGGCCGCCGCCTGCTTGAAATGCAGCTTTCTCTATCGCTTCCTGAAACTGCATCAGCAATAGTGGGGAATCTTCCTTTTTTATATTTGTTTGCTTAAAATAGTTTGCTGCATCAGCTTGTTCTACCTGAACCACCATGCCACTATTGGCATAAGGGTTGTTTCGCTTACTCGGACTCCAACCATTCACCACTAGTTCCCCAGGGCTAGTTGCAGCTGGTGCAATAATGCCACCAGGACACATACAAAAGCTAAAAACCCCTCTATTCGCTACTTGTTCAACTAATCCATAAGAAGCAGGCGGTAAATGTTCATCCCTGGTTGAACAATGGTATTGAATATTATCAATTAATGATTGTGGGTGTTCTATCCTTACACCTAAGGCAAAAGGCTTTGCTTCTATCAGCAATCCTTTTTTATCTAGTAAAATAAAAATATCCCTGGCAGAATGGCCTGTTGCCAAAATTACCGCTTCTGCAGAAAAACTGTTCCCATCAGCAGTAATAACAGATTTTATGGTTTGATCTGCCAGTTCAAAGTCAACTAGTTTCTTTTCAAAATGAATCTCTCCGCCAGCATCGAAAATTTGCTCCCTCATAGCCGTAATGATCTGGGGTAGTTTATTGGTGCCTATATGCGGATGAGCTTCGTATAATATTTTTTCTTCGGCACCAAACTGACAAAAAAGATTCAATATTCTACCGATATCGCCTCTTTTACTGCTTCTGGTGTATAATTTTCCGTCGCTGTATGTTCCTGCGCCACCTTCACCAAAACAATAATTGCTTTCCGGATTAACCAATCCTTCTTTATTCAATTTTGCCAGATCTCTTCTACGGGATTTTACGTCTTTACCTCTTTCCAGTATAATGGGCTTGATGCCTGCTTCGAGTAATTTCAAAGCAGCAAATAAACCAGCCGGACCAGCACCCACAATGATCACCTGTCTTTTGGCTTGCGAAACATCCTGAAATGAAATGGTTGAAATAGTTCTTTCCTGAAAAGGCTCATCTATGTAGGCCTTAAGTGTAACCGAGATCCAAATTTGTTTGCCCCTCGCATCAATAGACTGTTTGATACGATGGAAGCCGGATATACTAGTAGTTGGCTTGCCCAGGGATTGGGCAATCTTCTGAAGAATCAGCAACTCATCAAATACTTCTCCCGGTTTGAGTTGGAGCTTGATTTCTGTAACCATACTGTTAGGGGTTTATCCTAAAAAGCGTTAATATAGTCTGGAGTTAGAAGTCTGGAGTCTGGAATGGTATCTCCAGACTCCAGACTATTTAAAAGGGTAGATCGTCAACAGCATCCGCTGCCGGAGGCATATCGTTATAATTTGTAGTGTCTTGTCTATTAACCAGTTGACCAGATTGCATATTTTCCATTTTCCATGCATCCAGGTTGGTAATATAATTTTCTCTGCCTTCTTTTACCCATTTGGAGCCTTTGATATTAAAATACACTTTTACCTCTTCACCCATGGTGAAGCGATCGGGCATAGCTGTTTTATCCTGAACACATTGAAACTTAACATAATTGGTAATTACTCTACCCCCAATATCTTCTGTTTTTTCAATAACAAATTCGCGTGTTTTAAAAGTTTCGGTGCGCTGAACAATATCAAATACTGCCACCATTTTGCCTACTATTTCATATGACATAGATGCTTGATTTTTAGGTGCCTAAAAGTAAGATTAAATTCCTGTTGGAACTGAATAAAATATCTTGATAGCATTCTATAATCCGTACCTTTCATATTGATTGAATACTTGCTGATTTTCACCATTACTCCAAGTTAGCATATTCATTCAAGTAAGTATGTGAGAGTGATTTGCTTAGGTTCACCAATCTCTTTGTAGCACAAGGGTTTAGTTAGATGCATGCTAAAAATCAGTTAGCTACTGGAAGTTTGTTATGTTCCTTTGATTGAAAAGGTTACTTAACTTATGCTGGATTGGGGTAACTATAAAAATAGTGGAATACCTGAATAGGGGGTTTGATTGAAAGCTTTTGATTTTTTGTGATATATATCATAGTTAGAGGCGATTTATTTTTATAATCAATGGCTTAATTATCTGCCAAACCACCATACTGTGTTTATATGGTAAAAAACAAGTGAATAAAAAATATTTTTTTCAACATAAAACATACATATTTGCAACCCCGATTTATTTTTTTTCAACATTTCCACAAATGGAGAAAATAAGATAACTTGAAGAATTAAGCGAAAATTCATAACTCATTATATTATTTTTTTTATCGTATGGCTAAGAACGCTGAATCAGTCTGGAGCAATTGCTTAAAAATTATCAAGGACATTGTTGAGTGGCAACATTTTAAAACATGGTTCGAGCCGATTAACCCTGTAGAATTAAAAGGAAATGTTTTACTAATACAGGTACCCAGCCAATTTTTTTACGAATATTTAGAAGAGCATTATGTAAATCTTTTGGCTAAAACATTGAAACGTGAATTAGGTAAAGAAGCAAGATTGGAATACCGTATTATGGTGGACAGTGGAAATACCAACGGACGCAACGGTTCCATGGATATCCCTGCCAGCAATATGAAGACCTACAATAATAATGAAATGAATTTTCCATTGGTGATCGATAACCCAGTGAAGAATCCATTTGTTATTCCAGGTCTCAAAAAAATGCAGATCGATCCTCAATTGAATCATATGTACATCTTTGATTCATTTATTGAGGGAGATTGCAACAGGGTTGCCCGTCGCGCAGGAAAAACGGTTGCAGAAAAACCGGGAGCCAATTCTTTTAATCCTTTGGTTATTTATGGTGGTGTAGGTTTAGGTAAAACCCATCTTGCTCAGGCTATTGGCAATGATGTAAAGCGTTTACACCCCGGTAAAGTAGTTTTATATGTAAGCAGCGAAAAATTCATTAACCAGTTCCAGGACCATAGTCGCAATAACGCCATTAACGACTTTATACATTTCTACCAGTTAATAGATGTTTTGATCATTGATGATGTTCAGTTCTTTAGCAGGGCAGAAAAAAGTCAGGATGCTTTCTTTGCTATTTTCAACCACCTGCACCAAAGCGGGAAACAATTGGTTTTAACTTCCGACAAACCACCCAAGGACCTGGATGGCATGCAGGAAAGATTATTGAGCCGTTTTCGTTGGGGCCTGAGTGCTGATCTTCAGATTCCTGATTATGATACCAGGATAGAGATTCTGGAGAAGAAAATGAAGAATGATGGCTTGGATATGCCTAAGGAAGTGGTGAAATATGTTGCTTATAATATCAACACCAATGTAAGAGAACTGGAAGGAGCTTTGATATCTTTACTTGCACAGTCTTCTTTGAATAAGAAGGATATAGATGTAGAACTGGCCAAGAAAGTACTGCGTAATTTTGTTAAAACCAGCAGCAAAGAGATCACCATTGATGCAATTCAGAAAATGGTATGCGAATACTTCGATGTTTCTTACGATAAGCTTTTACAGAAAACACGAAAAAGAGAAATTGTTCAGGCAAGACAAATAACCATGTATCTGGCAAAAGCATTCACTAAAAATTCACTTAAGACAATTGGTGAGCATTTTGGTGGCCGAGATCATACCACCGTGATACATTCCTGCCAAACGGTAAAGGATTTGATGGACACAGATTCCATTTTTAGAGAGAATGTGATGGAGTTGACTCAAAAAGTGCAATTGGCGGCTATGTAAGTGTTTTGTATTTCGGGTTTAAAATTTCGAGTTCTCTTTGAAGAATATTCATTTTATATTTTTGAGTGCCTTTACAGTTGTAAAGGCACTTTTTTTGCCAAAACCCAAAACTCAAAAGGCAAAACCCTAAACTTTTCAATCACATTTTTGGCAGTTCCCCTTGATGCCCCTATTTTTGCAACCCTCTCTGAAAGGAGTGGAAATGGTGAGGTGGGTGAGCGGCTAAAACCAGTAGTTTGCTAAACTGCCGTACGGGTTAAACTGTACCGAGGGTTCGAATCCCTCCCTCACCGCCTTCGCTGATGCTACGGCGGTCGACGACCGCTTTTAGTTAAGCGATTTTTTAACATAACTTCGATAAAACTTTTGCGGGTTTCACCCGCTGAAGCTTCAGCGAAAGCGGGAAGTAGCGCAGGCCGGTAGCGCACCTGGTTTGGGACCAGGGGGTCGCAGGTTCGAATCCTGTCTTCCCGACTACGCCCATCATAGCATCTGTTATGGTGGGCTTTTTTTTTGGGCTTCGTCGGGTGAACCCGACTATTCCTACATAACAATTGTTATGGTGGGCCTTGTCCGCCAAAGCTTCAGCGACGGTGGATTTTTTATTGGGCTTCGTCGGGTAAACCCGACTTCGCCCACCATAGCATCTGTTATGGAGGGCCTTTTCCGCCAAAGCTTCAGCGACTTAGGAAGATCAACTTATCATCAGATACCCTACATTAGTAAACAAATCACTGAGATGAAATTGATTCTTGTAATTGTTTGCAGTTATTTTATATGCACCAATGCATATGTACAGCATCCTGCCACACAACTAGTACTATTAGGAACCGGCACACCCTTTGCCGATCCGGAAAGATCTGGGCAATCATTAGCTATTGTGGTAAATAACACCTCCTATATTGTGGATTGTGGTCCGGGTGTTGTTCGTAAAGCAGCAGCAGCAGCACAAAAAGGGATAGAAAGCTTGAAAGCAAATGAACTCAAAAAATTATTTATTACCCATTTACATAGCGATCATACAACTGGGTATACCGATATGATCTTTACACCTGCAGTATTAGATCGTGATACCAGCTTAGAAGTTTACGGCCCCAAAGGATTGTCCTATATGACAGAACATCTTCTGCTTGCTTATAAAGAAGACATGAAAATTAGAATCGAAGGATTGGAATATGGCAATCAAAAAGGATATCAAGTAAATGTACATGAGATAGAACCAGGCGTCATCTATAAAGATGCTAATATTACGGTAAAAGCTTTTCGCGTAAATCATGGTGCATGGAAAGAAGCTTACGGATTTCGTTTTGAAACGCCCGACAAAATAATTGTTGTTTCTGGAGATTGCACCTACAGTGAAGAACTGATAAAAAACGCCAAAGATTGCGATATATTAGTGCACGAAGTATATTCTATGGAGGGGTTAGCAAAGAGAGAAAAAAGATGGCAGGATTATCATTCCACTTTTCATACCTCCACTCAACAATTGGCGAATATTGCTAATCAGATCCATCCTAAGCTTTTGGTATTGAATCATCAATTGTTATTCGGGAGTACACAGGAAAGTTTATTGAATGAGATCAGAAAGACTTATAACGGAAAGATAGCAGTGGGCAATGATTTGGATGTTTATTGACAACACTTTTTTTCTTCGTTTTTCTCTTATTGAACTTCTCCAGAAATTAAGAATTTCAGAACCTTAGCTCGTTTTCAGAATTTATAGATAAATTGGAACCCTAATAGGATTATCATGAGAAAAATTGGCTGCATTTTGTTTGTTTTAATGTTTACAAAAACACTTACGGCTCAGGAAAAACCTGAGTGGAAATCTGTATTCTCCAAAATAAATACAGAAGTTCAAACCAATTCAAAAGCATATAGTACTTTGAAAGAAGCTTCTGAAACAATTGGTCATCGCTTAACTGGTTCTGAAAATGGCAATAAAGCGGAATCATATGCATATAATTTATTGAAGTCTTATGGTATAAAAGATGTGCGTTATCAACCATTTGAAGTAGAGAGTTGGAGCAGAAGTACTTTAAGCGTTAAAATAGGATCTGATGCGAATAGCTTGCAAATCGTTAAATCGGTAAGCTTGGCTCATTCGCCTGTGAAGGCTGAAGTGAATTTAGAAGTAGTGGATATGGCCAATGGCCTTGAAGAGGATTATGCAGCTAGCCCAGAAAAAGTAAAAGGGAAGATAGCTTTAGTGTATCTGGGTGTATTGCCAGGTTCAAAAGCTGGAACCAAATCACTACATAGGTCAGAAAAAACTGCCATTGCTACTAAATATGGTGCCAAAGGAATCATTATTATCAATACAGCAGCAGGGGGTATTTTATTAACAGGTACTGCTTCCGTAACCGGCAAACTGATACCTATTCCGGCAGTATGCATTGGTAAAGAAGATGGCATGCAGTGGAAAGAAAAATTAGCTAACGGAAAATTATACAGCCATATTACCATGACCAATTTTTCAGGCTTAATTAAAGCAAGAAATGTGATTGCCAGCATTAAAGGGACATCCATCCCAAATGAAAAAGTAGTAGTTGGTGGACACTTGGATAGCTGGGATCTGGCAACAGGCGCGATCGATAATGGCATTGGGTCTTTTTCGGTTCTCGATATGGCCAGAACTTTTCAGGCTTTAAAACTTAAACCTGCCAGAACTATTGAGTTTGTTATGTTTATGGGTGAAGAAGAAGGTTTGTTGGGTTCTAAAGCTTATGTAGCAGCTGCTGTAAAAGATAAAAGTATTGATCAGTTGCGTTATATGTTGAATTATGATATGACCAATGATCCGAAAGGGTATTCTACTACAGCAGAAGACAGTAAGGAATTATTTCAGTCGATAGGTGCCATTGCGCAAACATTAGATACCTCATTCAAAAACAGTTTTAGAAGTGGCGCTGGTTTGCACAGCGATCATCAGCCATTCATGTTGCATGGCGTACCAACAGGCGGAGGTGCAGGTGGTGGTTTACCCAATAATGCCGGACCTTGTTACCATGCAGATTGCGATGTATTTACTTTAGTCGATGAAAATGGCATGAAGAATACCGTTCGTTTTAGCGCCATGTTATTGTATGGTATTGCAGATAGCAAAGAGATTAAAGCCAAACATTTTACAGATGAAGAAACCAAAGAGTTTTTATTGAAAAATAATCTGAAAGAACCCTTACAAATAGCAGGGGAGTGGCGTTGGAAGGATTAAATTGATTGATCTATTTTAAAAGCTACAACAATATTAATGTTGTAGCTTTTTCTTTTCCCATTGTTGTTGAATAAGTATCGAAAAATAAATAGTGATCAAAGCAGATATGATGCCGCCACCTACATCTAATGGAAAATGTTGTGCAAGATAGATTCTTGAATAACCAACTAAAGATGCATATAGGAAACCTACGGCTATTATCCATTTTTTATTGAAGAAAAAACAGGCTAAAAAATAAATAGAAAATGCAGTAGCTGTATGTCCGGATGGAAAGCTATAGGCCTTATGTAGTTCAACACCAGCAACAGTATGTATGGTATTGATATCTGTTATTGCTGCAGTTGGTCTGGGTTCTGCTACAAGGATATAATTTTTGGTGATCTGCGTAAGTAAAGTAGAAATAAAAATTGCGGCAAAAAGGAGGAGAAAATATTTTTTTCTAAATGCCAGTATAATCAGTGATACAATTACCCAGGCAATACCATCGCCTAAATAGGTCCAGTAATGGAAAAAATTGTCAGCAACAATTCCATCATCATTATTCATTAAAAGGAAAAATTCTTTTTTTCCAAAATAGATTGATAAGATGATTAATACAAGAGAAGTGCAGAATGAAAGCAGCATGGCTGTTGCCAAATTATTCTTTCCTTTCATTAATTTGATTTGCATATGCTGATTCTTAGAACAAATTTAGTGTTTGTTGCTTAACGGTGGGTGGTTGATTAATATATAATCTAAATAAGGGTTTAGCCACAGACCTGCCTGCCGGCAGGTTACACAAATTTTATTCATTAAAATACAAACCCCGCTAAAACTAGCGGGGTTATTCAAAATAAACAGTACAAAAAAAAGGTTATACGATCCCTGCCAGCTCAAGGCTTCTTTTTTTCAGGTTAATGATATCTAGGTTATCGATAATGGGGTCAACTGTAAGGATCAGCGATGTGCCATTATTCCGCCACCATTCTGTGCCCTTTAATTGTTTAACATGTAAAACACCAATCAGGTATTTCCTTTCGGCTTCTGCATGCCATTCTTCTATCCATTCAAATTTTTCACGGGGTATAAATTTCCAGTCATCAAAACTTAAATACACTTTCAGGTAATAATCATTGGTTAGTTCATGCGGTTGGTGGTGGTATAGTTTTTTGTACTCATATTTATAATCATATCTTAAAGCAGATAAATCACTCAAAACTGCTGATGCTGTAGGGAAACTACCTGCACCTTTACCATAAAAAAATTGTTTATCAGAAAAACCACTTTCTATCACCACACCATTGTATTCATTTTTCACAAAGGATAAGGGCTCATCTAGCCTTACAAATTGCGGTAAAACAAAAGCCGCTACCTGACCATTTTTTAATTTTTTTGCCTGTGCGATCAATTTGATATCCAGGTTCTTCTCTTTGGCTACCACTGCATCTGTTAATTGTATATTCTGAATACCAGTAAAAAGTATATTGTCTGGGTGTTCTACAATTCCATAAGCATGGTTTAAAAGGATGGTCCATTTGTTTACAGCATCAAATCCTTCCACATCCAGTTTGGGATTACTTTCTGCAAAACCAAGTTGTTGCGCCATTAATAATGCCGACTGAAAATCTAGTTTGTCCTCAAACATTTTAGTAAGGATGAAATTAGTAGATCCATTTACAATGGCTTTGATAGAATGTAACAGGTCATTATCGTAATATTCTTCCAGATTCCTTATCACCGGAATAGACGCACAGGCCGAGGCTTCGCATAAAAAGGGTAGTCCGGTTTCCTGTTGCATCTGCAATATCTCGGGTAAATGTTCAGCGATCATTTTTTTGCTGGCACTTACCACTGCCTTACCATTTCTTAGGGCGATAGAAACTATCTCAAATGCTGCATTGGCATCATCAATTACTTCAACTACCACATTAATACTTTCGTCAAATAAAATGTCTTCTTTTTCTGTTGTAAATAAAGAAGCCGGTGCACTTCTGGGTTTACCCGAATTCTTAATACATACTTTTTTGATACTGGCTTTTAAAGAAGGTGTTTGTTGTAAAATCTTATACAATCCTTCACCTACAACCCCAAATCCAAATAATCCAATTGTTAACTGTTTGTGTGTTTCCATGTTTCCTGTTACTATTTATATTTAATCATTGATAAAATGCTCAATGGCATTTGCAATTTGTTCATACTCTAATAAAAATCCGTCATGGCCATATGCAGAATCAATTTGCTTGTAGACTGATTTGTAAATATGTTTTGCAATAAATTCCTGTTCCTCTGGTGGAAAAAGTATATCTGAGCTAATACTGATTACTAAAGCATTGGCTTTGATACTTTTTAATGCATCCGCTGCTGATTTTCTATTTCTACCTAAATGATGCGCATCCATCCCCTTACTTAAAAAATAATAGCTGAATGCATTAAAACGCTGAACCAGTTTTAATCCCTGGTATTGTTGATAGGTCTCACTTTTAAAGTTATCTGTTTTTTCATGATCTGATTCTTGCTGACTGTTTAGATAGCTATGGTAATTCCGATATGATAAAAGAGCGATTCCCCTTGCCACCGACATGCCTTTTAATCCAGCATCTGCTTCCCTCTTTAACCAACTTGGATCGGCTTCTATGCTATGTCTCTGTGTAGCATTAAAAGCAATACCCCAGGGAGAATGTTGTGCATTGGTGGTCAAAGGTATGATATTGGTGAAAAGTTCAGGTGCTTCTACTGCCCATTCCAATAATTGTTGTCCGCCCATTGATCCTCCTATGCCTATATGTATATGTTCTATTCCTAAATGGTCTTTTAAAAGTTGATAGGACCTTATCATATCCCTGGTAGTAAAAAAAGGAAAATCATGGTAAAAAGGATTGCCTGTACTTTTATCAATGTCCAATGGACTAATACTGCCATAGCAACTACCTGGCATGTTTACACAAATAATAAAATATTGGTGAGGGTTGAAGACCTTATTGGTGCCTACTAGCCCGGGCCACCATTCTGCAGCATTACTATTGGCTGTAAGTGCATGAAAGATCCATACTACATTGCTCTTTGTGTTATTTAGTTCACCATACGTTGTATACGCTAAATGAATAGAAGGTAATACCCGTCCGGATTCTAGTGTAAAAGGTTTTTGAGAGATGAATATATTTACCAAAATATGCAACAACTAAAAATTTGAAAAAATACATGAGATGATACAATATTTCTTGCATCATCTCATGCTCCTTTATTTAAGCAAATACTTTTGCAAAAGCTTGTTCAAAGTCTGCTTTAATGTCGTCTATATGTTCAATACCAGTGCTGATTCTCACCTGATTGGGCTGAACACCAGAAGCAATCTGTTCCTCTGCACTTAATTGTTCATGCGTAGTTGAAGCAGGATGTATGGCCAGTGTTTTAGCATCGCCCACATTGGCCAGATGACTCACCAATTGTAATGCATCTATGAATTTGCTTGCATTTTCTTTCGGGCCTTTGATGCCAAAATTCAATACACCACCAAATCCATGCTTTAAATATTTTTTAGCGAGGGTATGATAAGAACTACTTACTAATCCGGGATATTGTACAAATTCAACCTGAGGATGTTTTTCAAGCCATTCTGCTAATGCCAAAGCATTGTCTACATGCCTTTGTACCCGAAGGCTAAGGGTTTCTATACCCTGAATTAATAAGAAAGCATTGAACGGACTTTGAGATGCACCAAAATCCCTCAAACCTTCCACTCTGGCCCTAATGGCAAAAGCTATATTGGGTAAGCCCAATGGGTTGCCTTCTCCAAAAATATCCCAGAATTTAAGTCCATGATATCCCTCGCTGGGTTCTGTAAACTGAGGGAATTTCCCATTGCCCCAATTGTAATTGCCCCCATCAACAATTACACCGCCAATACTAGTGCCATGCCCGCCAATCCACTTGGTCGCTGACTCAACTACTATATTGGCACCATGTTCTAAAGGACGAAATAAATATCCGCCTGCACCAAAAGTATTGTCAACAATTAATGGCAGATCATGCTTTTTGGCGATGGCAGCAAATTTTTCAAAGTCGGGAATGTTTAAACGCGGATTACCAATGGTTTCCACATAAATGGCTTTGGTTTTGGCATCAATGTATTGTTCAAAACTTGCAGGATCATCTCCATCTGCAAACCTTACTTCGATTCCCAATCTTTTAAAGGCAACTTTAAATTGATTATACGTACCACCATATAAGAAGGAAGTGCTCACAAAATTATCACCGGCTTGTAAGATATTGTTTAAGGCAAGAAACTGAGCAGCCTGTCCGGAAGCAGTTGCCAATGCAGCCACACCACCTTCCAATGCGGCAATACGTTGCTCAAATACATCAGTGGTAGGGTTCATGATGCGGGTATAGATATTACCAAACTCTTTCAGTCCAAATAAATTGGCTGCATGTTCTGCATTATTAAAAACATAGGAAGTTGTTTGGTAAATAGGTACTGCTCTTGATTTGGTATGTGGATCAGGTTGTTGTCCGGCATGAAGTTGCAGTGTTTCGAAATGTAGTGGTTGGCTCATACAAATTTTTGTTTAGATGGTTGGTTTAAGAAATGTGAACTGATTTTATAGGTGCAGATGCACTTGATGAGATAGTTTATGCCTTGCGGCAACAGCTTTCAACATAGCAAACATGCAGTTTGTGGTGTAGTTGTGATGTTGTGTTTTTTGCTGTTGTTTTCATTACTCTATAAAAATAGTAGACTTTATTCAATAAAACCAATTATTCCGATTTTTTGATTTTTAAATATTTGTTAATGATGCAGAAAATTGCTCAGTTCTCTGTGATTGAATTTGCTCAAAGGTTTGAGTAAGATCTGCTACCAGGTCTTCTGCATCTTCTAATCCAATTGACAATCGAATCAGGCTATCTGAAACACCAGCAGCCCTTCTATTGATGGCGGGAATGGATTTATGTGTCATATTTGCCGGATGCGATATCAGGCTTTTGATGCCACCCAAACTCTCTGCCAGTTTGAACAATTTGGTTTGTGTTACAAAAGCGATAGCCGCTGCTTCCGTATCTTCTTTTAATGTAAAGGAAACAACCCCTCCAAATCCTTTTGATTGTTTTTTAGCAATATCGTGATTGGGATGTGTAGTTAGTCCGGGATAAAATACTTTGTCCACAGCCGGATGTTCTGCTAAAAATTCTGCGATCATTTGTGCACTGTCACAATGATGTCTTATGCGGAGATGCAGTGTTTCAATACCACGGATCACCAGCCAGCTATCAAATGGCGCCAGTATGGCTCCACAAGCATTTTGCAAGTATTTGATTTTTTCGCCCAGTTCTTTTTCTTTGGTAACAACTAAGCCCGCAATCAAATCACTATGTCCGCCCAGGTATTTAGTAGCACTATGAATTACAATATCAGCTCCCAGCGAAATAGGTTGTTGCAATACGGGTGATGCAAAAGTATTATCCACGCAAAGTAAACACCGATTGGCTTTGGCAATTTTCGCAATGGCGGCTATATCAGCAATTTTTAAAGTAGGATTGGTAGGTGTTTCAACCCAGATCAGTTTTGTTTTGGATGTGATGGCATTAAAAACATTTTCAGGATCTGAAAAATCTACATAATCCACTTTAATGCCAAATTTTTCATACACGTTGGTAAATAAGCGAAATGCACCTCCATAGATATCATCAACAGCCAATATCTCATCACCAGTTTGCAATAATTTTATCACTGCATCAATAGCAGCCAAGCCACTGCTGAAAGCCAGTCCAACAGTTCCTTTTTCTAATTGTGCAATTAATTGCTCTAAGGTTGCCCTTGTTGGATTACCACTGCGTGCATAGTCGTAACCCTTGTTAACACCGGGTGCTTCCTGTACAAAAGTTGAGGTTTGATAAATAGGTACAGAAATCGCGCCAGTTAATGGATCTACCGGAATGCTGTGAATCAGTTCTGTGGATGTGCTCATTGTTAAGTGGTTGGCCTCAATCCGGTTTGTATAGGAATGAAGCAGTGAAAAAATTTGTGAAAATTCTTCAAAGTGCTTAACAAGAAAGTAGAGTGATTATAGTCCGAGGCTGTTTTATAACTCCCCATTTAGGGGGCCGGGGGGTTAACTCTTTCTTATCTCTTCCCGCCGTTGGCGGGATTGGAGTTGGCACCTTCATACAACTGAGTAAGATGTATGGGTTGCCAAGGCGTCATAGGGCCAAATTCCCTCTGCCTTTCTTGATAAGTATGCTAAAGAACTGATGCAAATATAAGGTGGCATGTTTCATATTTCCAAATAAAAGTCTATAAAAATTGTAGACTAAATTTTAAAACCCAATACTGATAAGGGTTTTAGCGGATAAAAAATATTTTAACTAACAATTGTTCTTTTCTTTCTTCCAGCGTCATCTAGCACTTATCTTTACAATCCCCATGGCAAAAACGCTAAAATCTAAAATACAGGTAGAAATAATCAATGAGGATTTCATTGAAGTTTTTGGTGCCAGAGAACATAATCTCAAGAATATTGATATTTCCATCCCCAAAAATAAATTGGTGGTATTTACTGGCGTTAGCGGTAGCGGTAAATCATCACTGGCATTTGATACCATCTATAACGAAGGTCAGCGCAGGTACATGGAAAGTTTTAGTGCCTATGCCAGACAGTTTATGGGTGATATGGAAAGGCCTGATGTTGACAAGATCACCGGATTGTCGCCAGTTATTTCAATCGAACAAAAGACCACCAATAAAAATCCCAGATCTACGGTAGGAACCGTTACGGAAGTGTATGATTTTCTCCGTTTATTGTATGCAAGAATAGGAGAGGCCTACAGTTACAACACCGGCAAAAAAATGGTGAAGTTTAGTGAGGAAGAAATTGTAGAAAATATTTTCACTAAATACAAAAAACAAAAGATCAGTCTGCTTGCGCCTTTGATACGAGGTCGTAAAGGGCATTACCGAGAATTGTTTGAAGACATTCGAAAAAAAGGATTTTTAAAAGTGCGTATTGATGGGGACATAGTTGACCTCACACCTAAATTACAGGTTGACAGATACAAGATCCATGATATTGAAGTAGTGGTTGACAGAATGCAGGTAACAGACGATATGAAAGTTCGTCTTAGCCAAAGTGTACAACAAACACTGAAAATGGGTAAGGACCTCATGTTCCTTTTGTTAAATGATACCAATAAAACCATCCAATATTCTAAACAATTGATGTGTGAAGACACCGGCATCAGTTATGAAGAACCTTCTCCTAATGCATTTTCTTTTAACTCACCCTATGGCGCATGCCCTACCTGTAAGGGACTTGGCAATGTTTATAGCATCCATATGGAGTCGATCATTCCGGACTCTTCTTTGAGTGTAAAAGAAGGTGGTATAGCTCCCTTAGGTGAACAACGAGATGCCTATCTTTTTAGAAATGTAGAAATATTGGCTAAAAAAAATAAGATCAGTCTCGATAAAGCGATCAAAGATCTCCCTATTACATCCCTGAATATTTTATTGTACGGAACAGCAGAAGCATCGTCATTAGAAATATCAGAAACAGAAGACACGCATATTAGCCAACCCTATGAAGGTGAATTTGAAGGGATCATCCCTATGTTAAAAAGGTGGTTTGCCGGAAACAGTCAAAGTGAATCACTTCGTGAATGGGTGGAAAAATTTATGGAATTGAAAACCTGTCATAGTTGTTTGGGAGCACGACTGAAAAAGGAAAGTCTTTGGTTTAAGATAGATGAAAAGAATATTTCTGAGATAAGCGATATGAATCTGGATAAATTGCTGCTTTGGTTTACTAATATTGAAAAGCGATTAAGTAATAAACAAAACCAGATTGCAAAAGATATTTTAAAAGAGATCAGGGAACGTGTTCAGTTTTTGTTAGATGTTGGCTTAACCTATCTTTCTCTTAACAGACCCTCCAGAAGCCTTAGTGGTGGCGAATCGCAGCGTATTCGGCTGGCAACACAGATAGGTTCTCAGTTGCAGGGGATCACTTATATTTTGGATGAGCCCTCCATAGGCTTACACCAGCGCGATAACCATCAGCTCATTCTTGCTTTACAAAATTTGCGGAATATTGGAAATAGTGTGTTGGTGGTAGAACACGATAAAGACATCATGATGGCTGCGGATCATTTGGTAGATATTGGTCCGAAAGCAGGCTTATACGGCGGACATATTGTTGCTGCAGGTACTCCCGCTGAAGTATTAAAATCTAATTCAGATACGGCACAATACCTAAGCGGAAAAAAATCCATTGCCATACCTTCTGAAAGACGCATAGGTAATGGCAAAAGCCTTGTTCTGAAAGGTGCATCAGGTAATAACTTGAAAAATGTAGAAGCTGTTTTTCCATTAGGTAAACTCATTGTAGTAAGTGGCGTAAGTGGCAGTGGAAAATCAACCCTAGTTAATGAAACCCTCTATCCCATTTTATCAAAGCATTGTTACAATAGCCGGGTTAGTCCCATGCCCTTTACAAGCATATCAGGTTTAGAACATATCGATAAAGTAATAGAAATAGACCAGTCCCCTATTGGCAGAACCCCCAGAAGTAATCCTGCCACATATTGTGGCTTTTTTACCGAGATCAGAACATTATTTGCTGCGATACCTGAAGCAAAGATCAGGGGCTATAATGCCGGCCGTTTTTCATTCAATGTAAAAGGTGGCAGGTGTGATGTTTGTGAAGGAGGAGGGATGCGCGTAATAGAAATGAATTTCTTGCCAGATGTATATGTGCATTGCGAAAAATGCAATGGCAAAAGATACAATCGGGAAACTTTGGAGATCAGGTACAAAGGCAAATCGATCAGTGATGTATTAAATATGACCGTTGATGAGGCATGCGAATTTTTTCAACCCATCGCTTATTTGTATCGTAAGATCAAGGTATTGCAGGATGTTGGCCTGGGCTATATCACATTAGGGCAATCTGCTGTAACCCTTAGTGGTGGCGAAGCCCAGCGTGTGAAACTGGCAACGGAGCTGAGCAAAAAAGACACAGGTAAAACATTTTATATTCTGGATGAACCCACAACTGGTCTGCATTTTCAAGATATACAACACTTACTCGATGTATTGAATAAATTGGTTGACAGGGGTAATAGTGTTTTGGTGATAGAACATAACCTCGATGTGATCAAAGTAGCCGATCATATCATAGACCTTGGTCCCGAAGGTGGCGACGGAGGTGGTAAGATATTATTTGAAGGAACACCGGAGAAAATGATACTAGATAAGAAAAGCCATACGGCGAGGTTTTTGAAGATTGAGATGAGTAATTAATTATTGAATGGGTGAATGAGTGGATACAAATTCGCAAACAATCATTCACTAACTCACTCATTAATACTTAATCATCTTAATATGCTCAATATCATCTTCCAGATACACTTCACTGACCTTTACAAACCCGAAACTTTCGTAAAATTTCTTCAAATAGAGTTGCGCACCAATGGTGATAGGTCCTTTGCCAAACAATTCATAACATCCATTAAT
>CALRUV010000018.1:0-25042 GCA_943371455.1 Chitinophaga pinensis
GCTTCTTTTAAAAGATCAACCGGTAAGGTTTCCAGTGTGTATTTGGCAATTTCTTTTTCTATATTACAGATCTCCTGGATCTGGTAAATAAACCAACGGTCAATTCTGGTTGCCTGGCAAATAGATTTAACAGTAGAACCCTGCATCAGTGCATCTTTGATGCGGAAGATACGATCCCATTTCGGGGTTTTGATATATTCTACCAGTTCCTCACTCTTCATTAAACTCTTGCCATAATAGCCCAATCCGATGGCTTCATTTTCAAGACTCTGACAGGCTTTTTGAATGGCTTCCGTAAAATTTCTTCCGATAGACATTACTTCTCCCACGCTTTTCATCTGCAAACCTAAAGTGTCATTGGCGCCTTTAAATTTATCAAAATTCCAGCGGGGCATTTTTACAATCACATAATCCAGTGCTGGTTCAAAATAGGCAGAAGTGGTTTTGGTGATCTGATTTTTCAATTCATCTAAAGAAAAGCCGATTGCCAATTTTGCAGCAATTTTTGCGATAGGGTATCCAGTTGCCTTAGATGCCAGCGCTGATGATCTACTTACACGAGGATTGATCTCTACAGCAATCAGTTCTTCTGTTTCCGGGTTCTGGGCAAATTGAACATTACAACCACCAGTAAAATTACCAATAGAGCGCATCATCAAAATAGCTTTATTACGCATATCTTGAAAGGAGGTATCGCTTAAGGTCATAGCCGGCGCTACTGTAATAGAATCTCCGGTATGAACTCCCATGGGGTCCAGGTTTTCTACGGTACAGATGATAACTACATTGTCATCTTTATCCCGCAGCAGTTCCAGTTCAAACTCTTTCCAACCTAATACTGCTTTTTCAACTAATACTTCATGTATGGGGGAAGCTTTTAAACCTCTATCTAATGCGGCATCCAGGTCGTCTTTGGTATGTACAAATCCACCACCGGTTCCGCCCAATGTAAAAGAAGGGCGAATCACCAATGGGAATCCAATCTGTTGTGCAAACTCTTTTCCTTCCAAAAAGCTATTGGCTACCTTACTGGGTGCTACTGCAATACCAATCTTCACCATCAACTGACGAAATTTTTCCCTGTCTTCAGCAGTATCAATGGCAGCCACATCCACACCTATCATCCTTACCCCATATTTTTCCCAAATGCCCAGTTCATCTGCTTCTTTACAAAGATTCAAAGCGGTTTGTCCGCCCATGGTTGGCAGTACGGCGTCAATCTGGTTTTCTTCCAGAATCTGCTCAATACTTTCTATGGTAAGGGGTAATAGGTACACTTTATCAGCCATCATGGGGTCTGTCATAATGGTGGCCGGATTACTATTAATCAGAATTACTTTAATACCTTCTTCCCTTAAACTACGGGCGGCCTGGGAGCCGGAATAATCAAATTCGCAGGCCTGGCCTATAATAATGGGGCCTGAACCTACTATCAGGACGGATTTAATGGAGAGGTCTCTGGGCATAATTTCAATAAAATAAATTGTGCAAATGTAAGGCTGACAAAGGAAAGGAGACGTTATTTTTTAGCCCATTTACAACAAAAAAGGAACAAAAGAGCCTAAATAGCGTTATCATTACAAATTGAACACGAAAAAATAACAGATGGCAGTATTAAAAGAAGGCAGTAAAGCACCGGTTTTCAAATCCCTCGACCAGAATGGCAAGCCCATTTCTCTGGCAGATTTCAAAGGCAAAAAAGTGATCTTATATTTTTATCCAAAGGATGATACCCCTACCTGTACTATCCAGGCATGTAACCTCAGGGATAATTATGCATTATTAGTAAAGAAGGGATACCAGGTTATCGGCGTAAGTACCGATGATGTAAAAAGTCACAAAAAATTTGAACAGAAAAATGACCTTCCTTTTCCTTTGGTGGCAGATGAGGACAAGAAGATTGTTGACAAGTACAATTTATGGGGCGAGAAAAAATTGATGGGTCATACCTATATGGGAACCACCCGTACTACTTTTTTAATTGACGAAACTGGTAAGATCGTGAAGATCATTGAAAAGCCTGTTAGTAAGAACCATACGGAAGAGATTTTGGAAGCATGGAAAACAGTGAAATAGTTTTGTGGTTTTTGAGAGAGGAAGATTTTATTTTTTGAAATCAAAGCATAAAAAAGGTCAGCAACAATTAATTTGTTGCTGACCTTTTTAGTTTCTTTAATTGGTAATTTTTGTTTTACCTTATTCACCAGTATGAATGATACTTAGCCTAACTTTATGATTCCTTAGAAACTTCAAAATTTTTAAGCTGTCTATTTTTCTACAATCCGCTCATAAGAAATGAACCGACGGGTTAGCTAACGCGAGATTCGTCGGGGAACACGCAACTTTTTCTGTGGTAGAATGTGATGATGAGATAAAAGATAAAAATAAAGTAGTGTCGGCGGAGTATTAAGCATGTTCAAAAGGTTTTAAACGAAAGGTCAATAAAAACGATTGATTGGTAAACACCAAAAGATAATTTTAAAAAACTATTTTTTGCCCTAAATACTTGAATCTACAAAATTCAAATCTTTGATGTCGTATTTTTATTCTCTAAGTATGAAAAGCACTACAAAAAATACTATGTTTTCATATACTTTTTTTATTTTAGATTTTGTCTAAATTGCTTGCATAATATATTGCAGGCTCTCTAATTTCCCCCCTTCACGAGATAGAACAATACGATTAAGTTTAATGCAGCCTATGCTGCTAGAATTACTTAACTGATTTAATAAAATTGGTCATATGGTCAAAAGCATTTTTTTAGCAGCTTGCTGTGCTGTCGTGATGTGTAAACTAAGCGGGCAATCAAAAAATAATTTCTATTTTACTGAAGTAGCAGCAGGCGCACTTAAATTAAGCACTAACTCCAATGACTTGCATTCCCACCCTTTTATTGGAAATGTAAGAATTGGCTACCTCGCTAAAAACAGGGTTGCGTATGGAATTGAGTATAATCGTCTCATCTATAAACAACCCTATTCTAGACGATCGCCTTTGCAGCAAGGGGGAGGATCTACTTGGCTGGATATTGGAACGACTACAGATGCCTATAATTCAATAGGTGTATTTGCTGAATACCGAGTAAAACTTGGAGATAGACTATACTTTGTGCCTGGAGTTTTCTTACATTATCTAAAAAACAAATATGCCAGTATCGGTGAAATATACCAAGACGGGACTCCATTAGGAATTCCATTTGAACGAGGCACAGTATATGGATATGTTGCTAGAGCTGGACTTTCATTGACATTAAACTATAAAATTAGCCCTGCTACTGGAGTTACCTTTCGATTTTTGGAGTTGGAGCATCGCTTTGGAAAATATGAAAACGCATCATTTATAGCTATTTCATCAACCTTGGGAATCCAATATTTTTTACCCTCTAAATTAAAACGACCATGAAAAATTTGCTCTTCGCCTTAACAAATATAATTTGTATTCAGGTTTATGCTGGGATTTCACCATCAAACTTTAATGAATATTGTCCAAAAACATCAATCACCTTCACTTGGACAGATTATGGTCATTTCTATAGTCCGTACTTTTCAAACAATGTATATACAGTTGGTTCTATTGTTTCCAATAGCTATGACGTCTTTACCAATATTACCACAATAGTTTATACCGCAAGTTTTGATGACATTGCACAAAGCCATTCAATTTAACTTAATTGGTCGGACGGTTCGCCAAACTCTAAATTATATGTTATAAGTTATCCATATATAAAGTCTCTAGTTGGGAATGATATGATTGTCAGTCCCAATGTTTCCAATATTGAGGTGGATTCCTGTGCTGCAAATTCTTTCTCAGTTTCTTTTGCTAACCTGACCTGGAAAAATTACACGACAAATGCCACTTTTGGTTCAATAACGGATTATGGCTATTCAGTTCCCCAAGGTTGGAAGGTGAACGGCTCAACATCTTCGGGTCCAACGGATATTAAATATGCAAGTAATTCGGTGACAATAGAATCAGATATGATACATGATGGATCAGTCGTTATTGCACCTGCTAATCTATGTGCTGTCAACCTTGGACTTGGTCAATACACCAAGAATATTCCAATCGTTCGCCGCAGACCTGGATTGACTTTTCAGGCAGTTCAAATTATCTGTAGCAGTTCTTCTTTTCAGGCCAATAGCGTGCCTAGTTGGGTTACCAACTATCAGTGGTATTCTGACCCTTCCAATCTTTATAGTTTCTCTAGTTCAACTTCAAATCCGACTACAGTATCGAAAAACTTTAATGGGCAAGGTAAAGTTGGACTTCTTATTTCGGGGTCCGCATGCCCTTATACATTCTTTTATAACAATAAGGAAATTACTGGTGCTCCCCAAACAGTCGGCGGAGAACCGACCTTTACAACCGATTTGATGCTCTATGACGGGTCTTCAGGCTCGCTCAATGAAGTCTGCTTGGAGGTCGAAAACTATATTGCATTCTATACACACGGACATACTTATAATACCATACCAACCTGGAATTATGTTTCGCATGGTGGCAGTCCGCAACCCTCATGGAATGGAGGTGACTCATCCGATATCTATGTGTATTTCTGGCGCACACAGCAAACGTCACTTGTATTATCAGTGAGTGCAAGCAATAGCTGTGGCACTATCATTGATACGTTTGGATTTAAGCCGGTTTCTTGCGCGCGCATGGCAAACAACAATTATATCATATCGCCTAATCCGACTAAAGGACAAATTTTTGTTTCACCTAAGAATCAAAGCGATTCAACAACGAAACAAACAAATGATTTGGACATTATGAGACTGTCCGTATTTGATTTGCAAAATCCCCTGCGTTTAACTAAAAAATACGATAATGTTAAGCAAGCCTCCTTAAATATGGGAAACCTACCGGCAGGTACTTATGTACTACAGATTAACAATGGAACCTTTACAGAATCTCAGCAAGTTATTCTAAGATGATATTATAAATTAATGCTATAATAATTTTCCAATATCATTAAAATAATAAGAGGCTGTCTCAAAACGGGACAGCCTCTTTTAGTTGGATTAGGATTTTAACTCGGGGCTTCTATTTTTTTGTTTCTAATAATTTAAAAAACTGGTCTAACTGCGGCAGGATCACGATCCTGGTTCTGCGGTTAGCGGAACGGCCTTCTGATGTTGCGTTATCTGCAAGGGGCAGGTATTGGCTACGACCGGCTGCCGTCATCCTTCTTGGATCCAGACCATAAGTGTCTTGTAAAATACGAACAATAGTAGTGGCTCTTTTTACACTCAGATCCCAGTTGTCTAAAATGCCTGAGGTTTTAATGGCCAGCGAATCTGTATGACCTTCCACCATGAACTCTATTTCAGGTTGTGCGTTCAGCACTTTGGCAACCTTGCCCAATACTTCTTTGGCACGATCTGTTACATCATAACTACCACTCTTGAATAAAAGTTTATCTGAAATATCTACATATACCACACCCTTATCTACTTTGATATTAATATCCTTATCATCCAGGTTGCCAATAGCACCTTTCAGGTTCATCACTAATGCCATATTCAAAGAATCCTTGCGGGAAATAGATCCTTGCAGATCCTGAATGTAGAGGTCTTTGGCACCAATATTTTCCAATGATTTGCGGATACTTTCTGCCTGTGAACCGGTTACCACACTCAAATCTTTTAACTGATTTAAAACGGTGTTATTATTTTGTTTGAGGTAATCAACCTGTTTCTTTAAATCGGCCGTTTGTTCATCCAAAGAAATTTTGCGGGTATTGAGTTCATTTATTTTGGCATTGGCATCTGCCTGACATTTCTTCAACTCGTCTTGCAGGTCACGGTACTTTCCCTGCATGTCCAGGTAATTGCCACTTAGTTCGGCATATTTTACTTTTTCAGCATCCAGTTTTTTAGTGCTTACGCAGGAGAATAAGGTAACGGACCCAAGAAATACAATCAGGTAAATTTTCAGTTTCATGTTAAATTCAGTTAGGTGTATACAATCGTCCTTACTGAACGTAACAAATGGTTTAAAAATTGTGTATCAGGATATTAGAAACCCAATTTTTTGCATTTCCTTACCATCGACTACACAAATAATACCGGTTCTGTTGAACGGCTCCACCCCTCATAACTATCCCCAAAACCAGCATCAATCATTTTTCGTTTAATTTTTAGGGTAGGGGTGAGCATACCGTTGTTCACCGTCCACTCTTCCGGTAAAACCACCAGTTTAGATAGGTTTTCATGGTGTTCCAGACCTTTGTTTACTGTTTCCAGAATCTCCTTCAATTCTGCCGCAAGTGTTTCCCTGTCTGTATTTCGGGCCGTTTCTGCCAGGGTGCAAAGTGCAAGGGCATTGGGCATTCCGGAACCCACAATACAAACCTGGCCTACCTGCGGGTACTGCAGCATTTTTCCTTCAATCGGTGCGGGCATGATGTATTTTCCCTTACTGGTTTTAAACTGGTCTTTGATCCTTCCGGTAATGGTTAGGTAGCCGTCCTTGTCAATGGAACCTTCATCACCCGTTTTTAAAAAACCATCCTCAAAGCTTTCTGCCGATAATTCGGGCTGCTTGTAATAGCCCAGCATATTGGCGGCACTTCTTACCAGTACTTCATTATCCTTACCTAATTTAACTTCTACGCCGTGGTAGGCCTGACCAACCGTTCCAAAACGAACTGCACCATTGCGGTTGGAATGGGATAGCGCCACATTTTCCGTCATACCATAGGCTTCCTGTATAATAATGCCCAATTTTGAAAACCAGGTTAAAAGAACCGGATTGATAGGAGAAGCACCGGTGAAAATAAATTTTGCTTTGGCAAGCCCTAATTTTTTTCTGATGGCTTTTTTAATAATGCCTGAAATGATAGGGATGGACAATAAACGATTCATTTTTTCCTGGGGCATTTTTTTCAAAACACCTTCTTGTAATTTTTCCCAAATTCTGGGCACAGCCAAAAATACCGTGGGCTGTGTATCCTGTAAATTTTTAGAAAATGTGTCCATGGATTCAACAAAGTAAACGGTGCTGCCGGTAAATACAGCACCACATTCTACCAGCATTCTTTCTGCAACATGGCATAGGGGCAGGTAAGAAAAAAAGACCTCACCAAATAAGGTTGGATAACTTTTTAAAAAGGAATCTACCGCAAATGCTACTGCATTAAAATTATGCATCACTCCTTTTGGTTGGCCGGTAGTGCCGGATGTATAAACGATACAGGCAAGAGCTTGGGGGTCCTGCAAAGGCATGCCCTGTAAGGGTTCCAGGTTACTGATCAGTTCGTTCCACTGCAAACAGTCTTTGTTGGGATAAAATGGAAAGCTGATTCGGATCAGTTCATCCGGAACACCTTTTCTCAATTCATCAGGGTTATCCAGTTTGCCAATGAAGATGGCTTTACTCTCGCTATGCACAATAATTTCATTCAATGCTTCCGGGGTAATATTAGGATAAAGCGGCACAGAAATACAGCCTGCCATAGCAATGGCCAGATCTGTCATGATCCAGTGCGCACAGTTTTTACTGAGGATAGCAATTTTATCATCCTTGCCAAACCCCATCTTCTGCAATGCAGCAGCCATTTTTCTGATCTCTATGCCAGCTTCCTGCCAGGTAAATTTTTGGTAAACACCTTTAACAGGCTCTGCCAGAAACAATTTTTGGGCACAGGATTTTTCAAATCCATAAAATTTTTCCAGAATGGTGGGGAATTGATTTGTCATAATAAATCATTGTTCGGTTTCAGTAAATAAATGCGAAAGGCCTTTCTCAGGAAATTTACCCATTACAGGGGCATAGAACCTGAATATTTTTTGAAAATCTGCTTTTTCGTTGTCGGTAGGGGAAAATGGATCAGCTATTACAAGCTCTTTCTTAGCAAAATCCATGGCAACCATTACAATGGGCACACCCGCTTTTTTAGCAATATGGTAGAATCCGGTTTTTAACCTGTCCACTTTTTTGCGCGTGCCTTCCGGGGATAATACCAACAAAAAGTTTTCATTATTATGCATGTGTTCTACCACCTGGTCTACCATTTGGTGATTCTCAGAACGGTCAACAGGGTAACCGCCTAGTTTTCGGAAGATGAAACCCAAGGGTCCTTTAAATAGCTCTGCTTTTCCCAGAAATTTGGCGTGGGTGAGCCCAAGTTTACTTCTAAAAGCCAATCCGATAATGAAATCCCAACTGCTGGTATGCGGACCAACAATGGCCACACATTTCTTTACATGGTGGGGGAAGGATCCCTTAGCAGTCCAGCCTTTAAGGCGCAAAAAAAGATTCCAGATCTGTTTCATGTGGCAGCAATTCTTCAGATATACAAGATAATAAGAATGTGTAATAAAGGGAAAATTTTATCCAGACGTATCTTTATTTAGTTCAGCGAGGCAATCTTGAACAAATGGCGTGCTTTCAAATCAAGTAATTTAAAAATGCGAGCTGAACACAAAAGAGCGGTAATTCTTTAGATAATAAGCAATTTTCTAATTCGATTAAGCGTTATAGCTCAAAATGAAGAATTATGACCAATTACAGAAGTTTTATTGCCAGCGAATTAATGTCCATCAAACAGAATATTGCTGCGGTAAGAAATATGATCCCCAACAATATTAAACTGAAGCCAACTGAAAGAAGAAGCATGTTTAAGTTGAATAGCAAGCGGCAGGAGTTTGTAACCAAAGCTGTACAATTCATGCGCAAGAACCCAAATACAGTTCCCAATTTTGTAGACGTTACCCAATGCAATAATTATGTTCATTTATACGGTCAATATGCTGAACTGATAGACGAACTGGAACAGGTAAAAACCAAACTGGAAGATGCCAAGCTAATGATAGGGAATGAAATATTGAAACAAACAAGGGCATATTTCCAAAATTCTAAAAATGCTTCTGAATCTGGTAATGAGGTATTGGACAAAATTTACAAGGAACTGAAACCACATTATGCGGTAGGAAGGAATAGCAAAAAGGAAGTTATTTAGGTTTAAGGGTAGTGTTATTAATTGAATTAAATAGAATGCTCAAATATTTAAATTCCCAAGGGTTTTATTTTAGCTTTTTTTCATCCCGCCATGGCGGGATTGACTTTTTTTGCCTGTCTGCCGCCAGGCAGGTTTCTTTTTTGTGTCAAGACAAAAAAGAAAATAGCGTAACTTCTATTCGATATGAGGTATGCTTAAAAAGCTAATAATTTTAAAGGCTACAAGTAATCTTTTCTATGATAAACCCCATTTGTTTTGTAAACCGCCAATTTCTGCCCTTATCGCAAGCTTCTGTTCACCTCACGGATCTGGGTGTACAAAGAGGCTATGGCATTTTTGATTTTTTACGTGTGATTGATCGGGTGCCTTTATTTATAGATGACCATCTGCAAAGATTTTTGCATTCTGCACAGGAGATGCGCTTAGATCCGGGAATGGATATCGATACTTTGAAGAAAAATATTTTTCAATTAATAGAACAGAATCCATTTACTTATTCCGGTATGAGAATACTATTAACGGGCGGAAGTTCGCCAGATGGCTATCAGGTGGTTCAGCCTAACCTGGCCATCATGCAACAGGCAATGGTGCAACCCTCAGATACCATGGTAGTGAATGGCATGAAACTGGTTACCTATGAGCACCAGCGTCAAATGCCCGAAGTAAAAACAACCGATTACCTGATGGCAATATGGTTGCAACCATGGATCAAAGAAAAGGGTGCGGATGATGTATTGTATTGCAACCAGGGCATGGCCAGAGAATTACCCAGGTCTAATTTTTTTATAGTTACAGCAGATGATACTATTTGCACACCGGGAAAACAGGTATTGCATGGTATCACCAGAAAAAAAATAATAGAGATCGCAAAAGAGGCAGGCTATCGGGTAATAGAGAAAGATTTGCATCTGGAAGAAATAAGATCTGCCAAAGAAGTATTTGTGAGCAGTTCCACCAAGCGTTTGATTCCGGTTTCGCAATTGGATGATACAAAATTTGACTTGGTGCAGGGACTTTCTATCACCCAAAAATTATATGATCTTTTTCTGCAAAACGAAAAAGAACTGATAAAGGGAAACTGTAATTTGTAGGGTATGCCTGCAACTGCTTCCTACCATATCTATCCTTGTGGCGATCAAGCACTCAGCATTGAGCTGGGTAATACAATTGATTTGGCAACAAACCGGAAAGTGATGGCTTTATACAGTCAGCTCAAAGCTGCAGGTATGAAGGGAGTAAAGGATATCATTCCTGCTTATCATTCCATCACCCTGATTTACGATACAGCTTTTCTAAAAAAGCAGGTTACCACCCCTACCGTGTATGAATGGGCTAGCAGGGAAGTAGAAAAATTGCTGGAGAAATTTACTACAGAAGAAAACCAGCTTAGCAGAAAAATAGAGATCCCTGTTTGCTATGATGAAAGGGTTGCGCCAGATATCCTGGAACTTTCTCTCGTACACAAGATGTCTGTCCCTGATCTTATACGCATTCATTCTGCTCTTGTTTACAGGGTTTATATGATTGGATTTTTACCAGGCTTTGCCTATATGGGTTCTGTAGATCCTTCTATTGCCACGCCCAGAAAAGCAAGTCCACGTTCTATAGTACCCAAAGGCAGTGTAGGTATTGCAGGAGAACAAACGGGCATTTATCCATTTGATTCGCCGGGAGGCTGGCAATTGATTGGACAAACACCGCTTTTACTTTTTGATCAATCAAAACCATCACCCTGTTTATTGCAACCCGGTGATGAAGTTCAGTTTTATCCCATCTCTTATGACGCATTTCAAAACTTCCCCAAAGCATGAGTTTGCGCATCATCAAAAATGGTTTGTCTGATACCTTCCAGGATAGGGGCAGATATGGCTTTCAGCACCTCGGCATCAACCCGGGTGGCGCCATGGATCTTCTTGCTATGCAAAAGGCAAATGTATTGGTGGGCAATAAACCAGATCAGGCTGTGTTGGAAATGCATTTCCCTGCGGCAGAAATTGGCTTTGAAGTACATACACTGATCGCAATAGCAGGTGGAAATTTTGATGCTTCTATTAATGAAGTAGGGGTTCCGCTTTTGCATCCGTTGATCATTGCAAAAGGTGCTGTCTTAAAATTTCGCAAGCAAATAAAAGGTGCCAGGGTTTATGTAGCTGTAGCCGGTGGCTATCTATTAGATAATTGGTTAGATAGTGATAGCACACATATTCAAGTAAAAGCTGGCGGTTATAAGGGAAGGGCTTTACAAAAGAATGACCAGGTATTGATGCATGCAATGCCTCAGACAAATGCTTTACAAATAAAAAATGCGTTTGAAGTTTTACCATGGTTTGCGGGCAATGCTTCTAAAGAACAAGATGCAAGCATTCCTTTTCTTACAGGAGCTGAATACCATTATTTAGATGCCATTTCGAAACAAAAAATGGAAAAAGGAGCATTCGCAATTTTACCCAATAGCAATAGAATGGGCTACCGATTAAAAGGCGACCAACTGCAAATGAAACCTATCCATGAAATGATTTCTTCCGGCGTAACCAAAGGTACTATCCAACTATTACCGGATGGGCAATTGATCATTTTGATGGCAGATCACCAAACAACTGGCGGTTATCCCAGACTTGGTCAGGTAACAACAGCGGGTATTGCTAAACTTGCACAGATGAGTGCAGGACAAAAAGTGTTTTTTCAGAAAACCACACTTGAGAAAGCAGAAGCAGATCTGATATTGCAGGAAAGGAACTTGCAACAACTACAAAATGCCTGTAACTTACGATTAGAGTCGTTTTTCAAATAAAAAGAAACCTAGATTTATTCAGAAATTGACTATAAATAAAAATATCGACATCAATTGTGATATGGGCGAAGGTATGGCCAACGATGCCTTTCTCATGCCCTATATCAATAGCGCAAATATCGCCTGCGGCTTTCATGCTGGTAATGTATCATTAATGCAGCAAACGGTTGATTTAGCTTTGAACCACCAGGTAAATATTGGTGCACATCCCGGATTTGCTGATAAAGAAAATTTTGGCAGAAAGGATATGCATCTTTCTGAAACAGCCCTTACAGATCTGATACAAGAACAGATCTTTCTATTAAAAAAAATAGCTTCTAATTTGGGTGCAAGCATCAAACATGTGAAACCGCATGGAGCTTTGTATAATATGTCGGCCAAAAATGCAGAACTGGCCAAAACCATTGCCAGTGCTGTTTTTGCGCTTGATCCGCATTTGGTATTGTATGGTTTAAGTGGGAGCCATTCAATTGCTGAAGCAGCAAAAATGGGTTTACAAACTGCCAGTGAAGTATTTGCCGACAGAACCTACCAGGATGATGGAAGCCTCACACCCAGAACAGATGCAAGGGCAATGATAGTTTCAGCAGAACAAAGTTTGGAACAGGTTTTACAAATGGTGCACCATCAAGAACTTACCAGTGTAAATGGACATGTTGTTAAAATAAAAGCAGAAACCTTGTGCATACATGGTGATGGATTGTATGCTCTTGCTTTTGCGAAAAATATCTATGAGACTTTAAAATATTCAGCTAATGATGCTAGTTAAAAAGAACCCTTCCTTTTTCAGTGGTGTGGGCTTAGGAGCAGCATTTTTGATGGCCAATTCAAGTATTGGTCCAGGCTTTTTAACGCAAACAACTGTATTTACCCAACAGCTTTTATCCAGTTTTGGTTTTGTGATTTTGGTTTCTTTGGTATTGGATATTGGCGCACAGCTAAACACCTGGCGCATTTTAACAGTAAGCGAATTAAGGGCACAGGATTTGGCCAATAAATTATTTCCCGGGTTGGGATATATTTTAGCGGCATTGGTAGTAATGGGTGGCTTTGCATTTAATATTGCCAATATTGCCGGCTGCGGACTGGGGGTGAATGTGCTTACAGGATTGTCATTTGAAACAGGCGCAATAATCAGCGGTGCTGCCGCATTGCTTTTATTCTGGATCCGGGAAATAGGTAAGATGCTGGATAATTTCACACGTATTGTTGGCTCGATAAAAATTCTACTCACTTTAATTATAGCCTTTAGTTCGCATCCGCCTTTATTACAAGCATTGCATCATACCATCATACCTGAAACTTTCAGTTCTCAGGCAATTGTAACTATTGTTGGTGGAACCGTTGGAGGTTATATTACTTTCTCAGGTGCACATCGACTGCTGGATGCTAACATTAAAGGTGTTGAGAGTATTAAGGAAGTAAATAAAAGTGCCATAAGCGGCATCATGATCTCAGGAATCATGCGTTTTATTTTGTTTCTGGCCATCTTAGGAACCTTAACTCATGGAGCAGTACTCGATTACGATAATCCACTAGCCAGTGTATTCCGTTTTGCAGCAGGAGAATTTGGTTTTCGCGTTTTTGGTATAGTGCTATGGGGTGCAGCCATCTCATCCCTGATCGGTGCTTCTTATACATCCGTTTCTTTCTTAAAAACCTTTCATCCTGTATTGATCAAACATGAAAGGCTTTGTATATCCATGTTCATTGTTGTTACAACTGCGCTGTTTATTGTAATAGGAAAGCCGCGACAGTTAATGGTTTTTGCCGGACTGATCAACGGTTTGATATTGCCCTTGGCATTAGGGATTTTATTGGTGGCCGCAACCAAGAAAAGACTCATGAATGGTTACCAGCATCCGGTATGGATGCAAGCTGCCGGATGGATGGTGGTTGTGGTGATGGGATGGATGGGATACCTTACCATTGCGGAATGGCTTGCTAAATAATCTTACCCGGGAATAATCGTAACTTTAAGAAAATCATTTTCTATGGAAGGCAATCAGCAACATTGGGAAAATATTTATCAAACCAAAAGTCCGGATGAAGTAAGCTGGACACAGGATTGCCCTAAAACATCCCTCGACTTTATTCATAGTTTTCATTTGCCCAAAACCGCTGCTATCATTGATATTGGCGGAGGCGATAGTAAGCTGGTTGATTATTTATTAGCAGAAGGATTTGAAAATATCACTGTACTGGATATATCAAAAAATGCATTAATACGCGCACAAAAAAGGTTGGGCGAAAAGTCATTAAAAGTAAATTGGATTGTTTCTGATATTCTTTCTTTTCAGCCCAAAACAGCTTATGCGCTCTGGCATGACAGAGCCACTTTTCATTTTCTTACCACACCGGCACAAATCAATCAATACCTCACAGTAGCAGGCAACCATGTTTCCGGTTATTTAACTATTGGAACTTTTTCAGCATCTGGTCCTGAAAAATGCAGTGGTCTGCCCATCAAACAATATTCTGAAGAAGAACTGGTGACTGAAGTGAAGAAAAAATTTACTAAAATAAAGTGCATTACCGAAGATCATATCACGCCCTTTCAAACCAAACAGAATTTTCTGTTTTGCAGCTTTAAAAAACAAATGAATAATTAAGCAGGATCCAATTCTTTTACAAAGGTTAATAAGGATTGGGCATTAGCATCATCAGCAACAGTTTCCATTTCTATTTGATAAAAGAGAGAAGAAAACTGTTCGCGATTCTGCAAGCTTTTTAAATAAAGCTTATCATAGTAATGTAAGAGGATCTCAAAACACCCTTTAATATTATCTTCCAGAAGAAAATTGATGGCTGTTTTGGTTTCCAGTCCGCCCAATTTTTTTTTGATACGAATAATAGCATTTACCAGTTTGTCTTTTTCAAAAGCACCATAACCCTGCACAATAAAATTTAGTCTTTCCTCAAAAGGAATATTCAAAAAGAATACTTTTTTGGTGCGCATGAGTTTGAAAAACTGGATGGGGATATTTACTTCGCCAATACGCTGACTTTCATCTTCTATCCAGATAGAACCAGTAGCTGTATTTTTTTTTCTGTTCAATTCATTCGCCAGTAAGTTCTCGAACATTTCCTGTGTGGGTTGTTTGGGCTGCCCCAAACTACCAAAGGCCGAACCCTTATGCGATGCCAATCCCTCCAGGTCGATCATGTTTTCGCCCTTTTTAAAGAGTTGTTGCAATACTTCTGTTTTTCCACTGCCTGTATAACCACCAATCAATTGGATAGGATAATCTTTTTCAAAATGTTTGATCACCCAGTTTCTATAGGCTTTATAACCGCCCGCAAGCGTATAAACTTTAAACCCATACAGATCTAATAACCAGGCCACACCTGCGCTGCGCATACCACCACGCCAGCAATGAACAAGAACGGTGTTTTTATGATGGTTATTTCCATTTTTAGAAATGGATGTATTACAAATTTCTTCTGCATCTTCCACCATCTTCACCATCTTAACACCATAATAATTCAGTCCGAGTTTTATGGCTTTCTCTTTACTTTCCTGTTTGTAGGCAGTGCCAACTACTTTTCTTTCTTCGTCAGAAAATAGGGGTAAGCTATGGGCTCCGGGTATATGTGCATGAAGAAATTCTCCCGGACTGCGAACATCCAGCACAGGAAATTCTTTGGCTAGGGTTAAAAATTCTTCAATTGATATACGGGTAATGGCCATTTTTACAAATGTAAGCGGAGATTATGGTAACTTTTACTTGTGAAAGAACTATTGATCATACGCCATGCCAAAAGTAGCTGGGCCAATCCCGGACAGGATGATTATGACAGGCCCTTAAATAAACGCGGAGAACATGATGCACCTATGATGGCCCAAAGATTGCTGGATAAGAAAATAAAGATAGATGCTTTTGTTTCCAGTACCGCCAACAGGGCTTTTACAACAGCCAGTTATTTTGCAGAAGCTTATCAAAGGAAGCAAAAAGAAATAGTGGGCGTGAAAAAATTATACCATGCTTATCCGGATATATTTTTTGAAGTGATCAGGGAATTGGATAACAAGTTTAATGCAGTGGCCATCTTTGCCCATAACCCAGGCATAACTTATTTTGCCAATGAACTTACCCCTACTAAAATAGATGATATGCCTACCTGTGGCATTTTTGCCCTAAAAATTAGTATTGATCACTGGAAGGACTTTGAAAAAGGGAAAAAATCGTTTTGGTTTTTTGATTATCCCAAAATTTAGCTGATTGCTTTTTTATAGTTGGCAAGATAAACGCCCGTGAAAATTAAAATGGCAGCGATCAGCTTGAAAAAATTAAAATGTTCTCCGGTAAAGATGATGGCGATAATAGCAGCAAAAACTGGTTGCGTGTAAATATAAGCGCCTGTAGATGAAGGGCCGATATGGGTGATGCCATAAACGTTTAATAAATAAGCCAAAAAAGTAGCGCCAATGGCTATGAAAGCCAGTCCCAGCCAATGTCCCATGGTAAAAGCCGACCAATCTGTTGCAACAAAATGCGACATGCCAAATGGCAAAATAATGATGGCACCAAAAGTAAAGATCCAGCGCAGAACCTGGATGCCACTGTAAACGACCATGAGTGGTCTAACCAGCACCAGGTAGAAAGCATAAGAAATAGCATTGATCAGTACCAGGATATCGCCGAGTAAAATATCGGTCCCGCCCGGACTGCTATCTTTCTGCAGTATCAAAAGGGTAGCGCCCCCAATGCCTAAAACAAGACCCATAAATTTCAGGGCTGTAAAACCTTCTTTCAGTAACCATGCGGCTATAAGCGTGATGAAAATAGGGGTAGCTAAAGATAAAAGAGAACTATGTATGGGTGTAGTGAGCGAAACGCCTTTGATGTACAGAATTTGGTTGATCACAACACCTGTTAAGCCACATAATAAAAACCGGGGAATATGTTTTTGTTTAATTTTCATTCTACCCGGAGCAAATAAAAACAGAAGCCAGAAAAGAAAGAGACTGGTGAGAATCCTTACCACATTCAACGCATAAGGATGAATAACAGACGGCGAAATGTATTTAACAATTGAATAAGTAGCACCGAAAATAAAATTGGCGCCAATTACGGCTGCATGTGCTTTGTACTGTTTTGTCATGTATAGCCTAAAGTTAATAGCATAGCTGTTATTGGCGAATACTATTCATTAAATCCTTTATGTCCTCATCTTTAAAGTAAGTAAATGCAGGTAACTGGAAAGGAAATTTTTGCAGCAGAGGCAGGTGTTCTTCTAAAGCAAATGCTGACTGTGGTACTGTTAAACAGGCATGCTGCTTCATCAATATTTCTGCCAGGTATTCCTGTTCAGTTTGGCCGGGTGTGGGTATTAAGAGCATTTTCTTTTTAAGTGCAAATAATTCCATCAATGAGGTATAGCCGCCCCTGCAAATAATATAGTCACTTGCGCCTATGGCTTTTTGCAAGGCATTTGTAGGTAAATGGTTATGAATCTCCACATTTGACGGAATAGCCGGTAAGGCAGTGGTACCGGGCATTCCCCTTAAAAACAGGATCTTAGCATTTATCAAATGCAAGTCCTTCAGCAGTTTGTTTTCCAGAAGGGTTCTCTGCGGTTCTGGTCCGGAAAGCAGGATGCAGTAATCGTATTTGATTGCTTCTATTGACAATTGAAACCTTGAAATCAATCCCAGATAATGAACCGGAATTTTTGGTAATAAGGATGGATGCGAAAGTATTCCGGCTGCATGGACGGCACCTGCCATATCCGGCACCCAACAGGCAGTAAAACGATTAATGAAGCGGTAATTTACTTTTTGAATAAGGTATTCCAGCCATTTGAATGGTGCTTTAACGGTGAGCTGGTGTGTAATAAACAGGCAGGGTATTTTGGAAGAATATAAACCAAAGCGGTTATCAGTTATCACCAGATCGATCTGGTGTTTTTCTATCATCGTATCTAACCATGCGTGTTCTGTGCGGATTGTTTTGCTAATTCGGGGTAACTGCCTTAATATAGTGAACAAGAATCCCCATTTAGATTTACTGTAATGAACATGGTATCCTTTTAAGGGCAGAATGGTTATTTGCGAAAACTCGTTTTGTAAGATGCTGGCCTGCGCTCCTTCTGCAGCTATCAGTACTTCATAGCCGGCATGCAATAATGCCTGAATGATGGGGATGTCGCGCGTGGCATGGCCCAGGCCCCAATCGAGTGGTGCCACCAGTATTTTGCGTATGTTAATCTTTTCAAACAATTCTTGCTTTTTTTTCGGGTAATCTGCTTTAGTAGTATTTTACAAGCCAGAATATGAAGCCGAAAGTAAACCAAATACTTATTTTATTGTTACTGCTTTCTTTAGCGGTGAGTTCTTGTGGTATTTTTCAGAAGAACAAAGGCACTGCCTACTGCGGTTGCCCCAAACATTAATTAACTATTAACTGGTATTAGATGCTGGATCCAAACAGGGATTTACTGGTATTAAGCAAATCAGCCCAATTTAGCCCGGAAGAGATGGACAAACAGGTTAAACAGTTAAACCGGATCATTTACCAAACAGAAAACTGGGAGATGTATTGCCGGGTTAATGAAGTGATCAATGTTAACAAACATACTATCATCCGCAAACCCCACCTGATCCAAAAAGAAATGACGGAGAAATGGCAGAAACCTTTTGTGTTTTTGTGTAATAAGAATTGATAGTAAAAGGAGAATTAATAGCTGAAATCCGGCGTTTGCAGAATTTTGAACTAAAAATGCTTTGGTCCCCCTTGAATTCTAAAGTAATGCCGGCTTTGGTAAGTACAAGTTGCTGACCAAAGCACCTTTCCTTCTGTTTTCTTCTATTTTAATGTTTTTAAAATAAGTTGATAAATGATGTTCCTGTTCCAAAACGGATATACAGATTTTATTTCCTCTTTACTTATTGCACCTATCGTATAAATACCAATAATTTTTACCTCAAAAAATAGTAGGAAAAAATTAAAATAATCTCTACATTACAGTTCCCCCAGGAATTCGAATAAGGTAATTGTCGTATCGGCGATACGACAATTGAGCAGTTACATTTTAAAGCATTGATTTTACTGAAAAACCCTGACAAAGTCATTTTTACTATTGAATTTCAGCGAGTATAAAAATTAACTACTTTTCAAATGAAAATCAATAATGGCTAAAATAAATTGGACAAGAGAAGAGTTAATTCTTGCTTTTAATCTTTACTGGCAATTGGATTTTGGTAAAATGCATAGCCGTACCCCAGAAATAATTTATTTAGCAAAAATCATTGGAAGATCTGCAAATGCAGTTGCAATTAGACTTACTAACTTTGCACATGTTGACCCTTATCATCAAGAGAGAGGCGTTAAAGGAATGTCTGGCGGAAGAAAACAAGTAGAGCCAATATGGAATGAATTTATAAATAACAAGGAAGCATTGATTTTTGAAAGTGAAAAAATATTAGCAGAAAAGGAACATGAAACTGTTGAACAAAAATTTGCGGATATTCTAGCAGGAACAGAAAATTTAAAGGGAGAAACCAAAATCCGGGAAGTAAAAACAAGGGTTAATCAAAATTTTTTCAGGAAAGTTGTAATGGTAAATTATTCAAATAAATGTGCTATAACTGGAATTGATATTCCAGATTTACTATTTGCAAGCCATATTATTCCATGGTCTAAAAATGAAAAGGAGAGATTAAATCCTGAAAACGGTATTTGTCTTTCTGCTTTATATGATAATGCTTTTGATAAAGGTTATATAAGCATCAATAATAAGTTTAAGATTTTAATTTCACCAATTTTAAAGAAAAAACAGAAAGAGAATTATTACGAAAAATACTTTTCTCATTTATCAAATTCACTGCTTTATTTGCCAAAGAAATATTTACCCAAAAAAGAGTTTTTAGAATTTCATTTTGATACAATCTTCAAAAAATAAAGCTAAAAAATATATTATGTACAGACCAACAGCAAAAGGATATTTTTCAGGATGCGGAGGAATGGAGATTGGAATCATGCAAGCTGGAGTGAAAATGATTCAATCGCTTGACCTTGATATTGATGCGACGGATTGTATGCAAATGAATAAAAACTACTTCTCCCATACTGTTATAAATGGTGACATAAAAGATAAAACAGTATTGGAACAACCTAATTCCGAAATAATAATTGGAACATATCCATGTACAAAATACTCTGCAATTGCAGATATTCATGGAACAAGAACTGGTGATGATTTATTTCTGCATTTCTTCCGGCATATTGCAATTGAACAACCTGAAATGTATATAGTAGAAAATGTTCCGGGAATGAAAAAATTTAAAGTGGTGATGGAAGCAATGACGAAACTGCCTGACTACTATGTAAATGTTTTCTGTCCGGTTGATGCAGCTAATTGGTTACCACAAAGAAGAAAAAGACTTATTCTAATCGGCACAAAAAAGCCTTTTAATATTAGCTCTCCCAAAAGTGTAATCAGTAAGCCAAGATTGAACGAAATAATAGAAAAAAACCCAGAAGTTGAAATGCCTGAATATGTTATTAGTAGAATTAATGGAAAGTATAGGGATAAACCAATAATAGTTGACCCTGATGAAATTACTGCCATTGCACCAACCTGTTTAGCACATTATTCAAAGGATTTAGGCACAAGATTAGTAAAAGACAAATATTCAAAATATGGAGTAAGACCATTTACTATAAGGGAATATGCAAGGTTGCAAGGGTTTCCAGAAGATTTTAATTTTGAAAATAAAAGAAGTGCATATCGGTTAATTGGCAATGCCGTAGCAGTGCCAATGGGAAGATGGGTAGGTGAACAAGCGATGAGATATTTTAATTAATGGTTAGTCATTTTGAAGTCTTAACATTTATAAATAGATAAGAATAATTTATACAGAATTCTATTTCAATTTTCCCAAAGCCCCTTCCAACTGAGCCAGCATAGCAGGGATCTCTTCTTTTTTGCAGGTACCCACACTTAAACGGTACCAGGCACTATCAGCACCTGCACCAAATGCCGAAAATGGTACAATAGCGATCTTGGCTTCACTCAAGAGATAGGAAGTAACATCTGATTGTTTTTCCAGCAATACACCCTCAGAAGTTTTTTTACCTGTTAGGTTCATTTGAATGGTTAAATAAATGGCGGCTTGCGGTGAAACAGAATCAACGGCATAGCCCTTTTGTTTCAGTGCTATGATTCCTTCGTGAATATTGCGCAGCCTCTCCTCTATCTCTGATTTAAAATGAACTAAATATTTTGTGATAGCATCTTTTTCCAATAAATATTTAGCCACCGCTTTTTGTTCTGCCATCGGGGCCCAGGCACCTACATGACTTAAGATCGCTTTCATTTTAGCAATAATAAATTCCGGTCCCAATGCCCAGCCCACGCGCACACCTGTTGCAGCAAAAACCTTAGATATGCCGTCCACAAATACGGTGTAAGCCCTCATTTCAGGTCTTAGTGAGATCGGATTATAATGTACAGTATTGCCATAGGTTAATGTCCAGTACATCTGATCGAACATGAGGTAACATTTTTTTTCACCTTCGCCTCTTGACTTATTTTCTGCCAGGATCAAATCGCAGATCTCTGCCAGCGCTTCTTTGGAAAGTGTGGTACCAGTTGGGTTTTGCGGGGTACAGATACAGATAAGTGTTGCTCCTTTAATATGTTTTTGGATATCAGCCGGCGTAGGCATAAAATCATTTTCCGGACTGCAGGGAATCACACAATGCTCCCCATCGGTCATGTGCACATAATGGTTATTATTCCAGGAGGGAACACCATAGATCACTTTATCACCCTTATCAACGATGGCTTTAAAGATGGTATAAATGAGTGGACGCCCACCGGAGGCAATCTGTATTTCGTTTGGGGCATAATCCAATCCTTCCCATTCTTTGATGAAACTACTTACAGATTTGCGAAGGTCTAAAACCCCTTCTGCAGCCGGATAATTCGTATTTTTTTCTTGGTAGGATTCGATGATCAGCTGCTCCAGTTCTGCAGGAATGGGAAAAACTTTGGGGTCAAAATCTCCAATGGTGAAATTGTAGATCTTTTCGCCATTGCGGATGCGTTCGCTGATGAGATTGCCGAGTTTAACAATTTCGCTTCCGATAAGTGTGCCGGCAAGATGGGAGAGAGGTTCTTGTATCATACCTATTATTTCAGCTTGCAAAATTACAGTATTGCATAAAAGCGATTTCAAATAATTGCCAGATCTAAAAATAATGGCAGTGAAATGACAAATGCTGCAACTTTGTGCAGCTTTTACTCCGATACATGAATACATAGCAGCTATCCTTTTTTTCGCTATTTTAGAAAAGCAAATCAACCTGATGAAAAAAAAAGTATTGATTGTTGATGATGACCAGATAGTTGCCACCATGCTCACCAAACTGATCAGCCTCTACCCGATGCTGGAATTGGCGGGAATCTGTGAAACCTGTGCGGATGCAAAGTCCTTTTTTGAAAAAGAAGTTGTAGATATTGTGCTGCTCGATATTGAATTATCTGATGGACAGGGTTTTGACCTGATCCCTTTTATTTCGGGCGAACCTGCCATTATTGTGATCACGGGTAATGAAGATTATGCATTCACTGCTTTTGAAATAGGTGCGATCGACTTTCTTAAGAAACCCATTTTACCCAACCGTTTTAAAATAAGTATTGATAAAATTTTTGAACGTACCGGCAACACCAATTCCCAGCCCGCTACTCCTTTAGATAAGGAAAAGCCTTTTCTTTTTATTAAAAGCGGTTTAAAGATCATCAAAATTGAAATTGACCGACTTTTATACGCCGAGGCTTTGCGGGATTATGTGAAACTTGTACTTAGCAATCAGGAAAACCACCTGATCAATATTTCCCTTTCTGAACTATCCAAAAGACTGGCAAGCTATGGTTTTATGCAGGTGCACAGATCTTACATTGTAGGAATTCGCCATATCAAACAGGTGCAGGATGATATCATTTACCTGCAGGAGGGTAATACGCCCATCCCTATTGGCAAAACCTATAAGTCTGTGATTGGTGACTTGCTGAAGTAATCTTCCCCAAAACAAAAATGGCGGCAAAGTGCCCGCCATAACTGCTTATGAAAAAAGATATTGGAGTGAAATAGGATATTGGATGAAAAAGGATATTGGATTTTAAAACGGGGTTCTTCCTATAAAGTAATTTAGGTTACTCCCTTTTCATATTCCCTGATGTAAAACTGCATCATTCTCATACAGGGTATCCCTCGCTTTCTTCCAACGTAGTAAAATCATCTGCAAACGGAGCTTTTAGAATGCTAAATGGCCTTAATCAGCAGAAAGTTTTTATGCTTTTCTACCGATTAAGGCCATTTTATAGGCTATGCCACGAAATATTATTCAATAGGCTTATAATCTTTGAACATCTTTACGGGCGTACTTTCTGCTAATGTGCGGTATTGTTTCCATCTGCTATCAAAAAAGTTATTGGCTCTTTTTACCACATCTGATACCATATTCTCTGCATCACGCATTAACCTGTCTTCCTGTGCGCCCGGCATTGCTTTCTTGCCAAGAATACTGGATCTTGCCTCACCTAAAATACCATTCACAGTATGCTGAGGTATGTTGCCATAACCTTGTCTATCCTGTGTTTTGCCGGATAATTGCTCACGAATGGCTTTTACACTATCCTGCATGGCTTTTCCTGTTTTGCGCAGCGTATCCAATTGTTTTGGATCCATACTGCTATAATTGGCTTCTATTTTTTTGATCAGATCATCGGCTTCTGTTAAACGCTCAGATAGATCAACCAGTTTCAGGGAACTCTTATCGAGTCTGGCACTGGCAACTCTGATAGCATCCCTTATCACTTTTGAAACGGGTGCATTGGGATCGTCGTTGATGGTTACCATCATACTGTCAGACATTTCCCTACCCAAACTAAGCACAACTTTATAAGTGCCTGGATCAACTGGTAATCCGGGAGGTTCATTACCACCTCTTCCGCCGCCACCAAATCTTCCACCACCGCCACCTCCGCCGCCACGTCCACCGCCGCCGGCTGCCTGACGAATTCCCTTGCCTTCCATACCCCAGTAAAAACGGTTAAAACCGGTATCTGCAGTAGTACGCAACATACGAACCTGTGTATTATTTGCGTCGAAAATTCTAACAGAGACAGTGTCTGCGATCTTATTTTTTCCGGTATCCGCGCTAGTTTTCTTTACAAAGAAGCTTAAGGCAGCACCGGTTCTTTTATTTTCACCTTCATAGCTTCCCCAGATACTGTATGCAATACCGTAAGCATCTTTAATATTGGCCTGGTATCCTTGTGGTGCTTCAAAAGCAGTAAGTCTATTATTGAAAATATTGCCTTTGTTATTAGCGAGTTTACGCAGAGGACGAATATCATCCAATATCCAAAGAGCCCTGCCGAAAGTAGCAATCACCAGATCCGCTTCTCTTTCCTGAATAGCGAGGTCATAAGTTGAAACAGATGGATAGCCGTTTTTGAATTGTTGGAAATTGCTGCCATTATCCAAACTTACCCATAAGCCCTGTTCTGTTCCTACAAAAATCAAATTGGGTTCAACAGGATCCTGGATAACACATAGGGCATAGCCTATCACTTTCTTTTCATCCACCATCCTGGTCCAGGTTTTACCAAAATCGGTGGTACGGAAAATATATGGTTTAGAATCGCCGCGACGATAGTCATTAACTACTACAAAAGCCTCTCCGGCATTATGTTTTGATGCCCTGATCTGCGGCACCCATGCTCCTGTAGGAAAACCGGCTATTTTATTGCGGAAATTGGTCCAGGTTTTGCCGCCATCGGTGGTCAATTGCACATTGCCATCATCCGTTCCCACCCAAATAACGCCCTGTTGTTTGGGAGAAGGTTCAATAGCTAATATGGTACAAAAGTTTTCTGCACCTGTAATATCAATAGAAATACCTCCATTGGTACTTTGATCAATTTTGGCACTGTCATTGGTTGTTAGATCACCTGAAATAAGCTCCCAGGAAGCGCCCTTGTTGGTACTCTTATTTACAAACTGGCTGCCATAATAAACGGTTGATTTATCAAATGGATCCAACCCAATGGCTGCATTCCAGTTAAATCTTTGTCTTGTTTCCAGGTTCGGTCTGGGTGGACGGATACTCCAGCGATCTCCGGTTGCTACATTGTATCTGCTTAAACTGCCTCCCTGACTCATCGTATAAACCCAGTTAGGGTCTTCCTGATCGGGAGCTACATCAAAGCCATCACCTCCGCTAACGCCCTGCCAATAAGCATTTCGGATACCACTATTGATCCAAACATAGGAT